>JAUZJE010000448.1:0-500 GCA_032886695.1 'Waltheria sp.' little leaf phytoplasma | reverse complement strand
GAAATTAAAAAAATTTTTCAAAATAATGCTTGGCCTAAAACCGCTTTTTTATCTACCAATAGTGCTTTAAATTTACGGACAAGTTTAATAATTAAAGTTTTAACTGCACTGGATTCTTGAGCTGACAACTTATTGGCATTGTTGTTATGGTAAAAATCTTTGCAATTGTGCGCATATTTATCAAATGAATTGAGTCACATTAGTTTATCGACAAAAACTATCTTGATCACTTGCTGGCTCGACGGTAGGGTCCTGTCAGGGCTCGATGGGTTGCAGGGTTTGTTGGGGCACAAATGGCATGCGACTAGGACTCGGTTGCACAATACGGGTACTCGAGGATGTTAGGGCACAATTTGACTATATTTATAGATATACTTTTGATCTTATTTAGCCTTGATTTGATGATTAATGGAGCTCTAATGTGTGTTTGTTATGTAATGTGTCAAGGTGGAGAACCTAAGGAGCTAATGTCAGAAGTTGAGGACAAAATAGCTATATAA
>JAUZJE010000447.1:0-502 GCA_032886695.1 'Waltheria sp.' little leaf phytoplasma | reverse complement strand
CAGCAGTCTGTAAAACTGTTCCGAAAGGTACGGCGGTTCGAATCCGTCTCCCTCCACCATATTAGTTTATTGATTATTACTTCTTTGAAAACTAGTTAATGGAGTAGTATCAAAGTTATGCATTCAATATATATATTATTTGTCTACTTGGATTTATCTTATTCGGAATATTCAAGCTCTGCCGTCTCCAAGGGCCAAGGCTGCGCCCTTCCCACGATGCTTAGTGATTTAATTAATTACACTAATATAATTAATTAATTAATTAATTAAATATATAAATAATTTCACTAAAATTGTTCTTATATGTTAGTATTAGTATCTGTTGAAAAGATACTTTTTGTTATGCTTATCATTGTCATCATCGGCGTCAATTGCCGAATTGATGCACATATGTACCTTTGCGGGGCAACAACATCTCATTTCTGCACACTTTCTTGGTGTCTAGTGAGCTATATATGGTATATTATTATTATTATTATTATTATTATTATTATTATTATCA
>JAUZJE010000446.1:0-504 GCA_032886695.1 'Waltheria sp.' little leaf phytoplasma | reverse complement strand
GGGATCAAAAATGTCGTGGGGTTAATTTGTGTGGCGCAACTACTTTCCCAATCTCAACTAACCATTCTAAAAAAACAACAAATTAAAGTGATTATCGCGTTAAATTCAGCTTGAAGTTGAGATGCCTTACCTAATAGAAGGAGGAGGTCAAGGTTATGGTGTCCTTCACCTCAAGGACATTTCTTGCCGGTAGTGCTAAAGCTATGTGTTTTTCTTTTTGGTCTCCTAAAGCTATGTGTTTAAGGTCTATGAATTTGGACTCTGAAGTCTAAAATTTAGGCACGTGAACGGTCAAACCATGTCTTTTTGAGTATCATAATCTCTTGTTGACTTGTCATCATTTGCTTTTTGTCATTATTAGTGGTAAGCTGGTAATTGAATTCTCCAAGAAAAAAAAAAAAGTTGGTAATTGAATATGGTGGAATTGATCAATTTACTACAATAATATTCATATAATTTTAATTTAATGTATAAATTAATCAATTATATCTTTCATAAACTTGA
>JAUZJE010000445.1:0-504 GCA_032886695.1 'Waltheria sp.' little leaf phytoplasma | reverse complement strand
ATGAAAATGACAAAACAAAAATTTAATAATATTAGAATCTTTAATTTCAATCAATAAATCTTTTACTAGAACAACATTATTCAAAGATTTACTCATTTTATGATTATGATATATGCTTTGGTTTTTGTTAGGAGAAGAGTCAAGTGGTTGAGGATATCTTCAAATTTTTATATAAGTAAAAGACAGAATTGGATTTGCTTTCTTATTTTTGTTTTCCTAATTAATCTTTTTGTGCCCGCACGAGGATTGAATTGAATTGAATCAATCAATATATATACATATATATGTGTGTGTATAAGTAGGACCTTCATTATTATATATGCCAAGCCAAGCCAAAGTGGGTCAATTATTTGATTGTGATATACTGATATACATATCATTCCTAATCTGCTATTAATTAATCCTTGCCAAATTAATTTAGATAATCATTTACTCTATTAATCGAGGAAATATGTTATGGATACTTCACAAATCGTCAAGAACTGTTTTTATTAATAAATAGAT
>JAUZJE010000444.1:0-505 GCA_032886695.1 'Waltheria sp.' little leaf phytoplasma | reverse complement strand
ATCTAATAAAATCATATCAGCAGCATTCAAAACAACATCTTTAGTATCTTTACCCATAGTAATCCCAATATGAGCAGCTTTTTAATTTCCCGGTTCAGATTAAAAGAACCAAAATGGCAACATTAGAATATTATACCGGGATTAATTTTATTTTTATTTTACTACTCTCTTTTTTTTTCTTTTTTCTTCTTTCTTTTTTTCTTTTTTTGGTCATCAACAAAAACGGTGGTAGATGGCAAAGGAGTGGCACATTGAATTCTACTTAGAAAAAAGGTGTTGAGTTGGGAGGTAGCTAGATTTGTATTAGTAAAGCCACACTTCCAATATTATATGAGAAAAAGTGAAAAACATATTATTTTTAGAAAGGGAAAGCCAATTATGTGATTTGAGCAGCTATCAAAGTTCCTTTTGAACTTCTTTTTTGCTTTTGATTGATGAACTGAAAGTTGCAACTGCCAACTACTACATGACTCAATCCAATTACCTTCCAAATCTTTGAAGTTTG
>JAUZJE010000443.1:0-506 GCA_032886695.1 'Waltheria sp.' little leaf phytoplasma | reverse complement strand
CCACCAATAAAAACCGGGAAAGGAAAACAACTAAGAATTCCTTGAATGGACTAGTTCAAATCCAAATTCCCCAAGCAAAGGCCAAAGAGTATGGATATGAATATAATTGGTTATTATGGTTCATGTGCTGTGCACGTGAACTTATGAAATTAGTTATTTTCCCTTTCTTTTCCTTCCTCTTTTAAAATGAAAAAATTGCTTATTTTATAGGCAATTGGGTATTACTGTATTAGACACGATCATATTTGTCCCATTCATTCTGCTTTCCTTTCCGGAGTCATTTACTTTATATAAACCACATTACAATAATCAGATTGTGATTTAAGTTGTTGCTTCAAAGTTAAACGGCTCTTTATTAACGACTACTCTACACTGTTTCAGTTATAGTGATTTGAAAAGTCAGCTTACTGTGGATGTAAACTAAGATGAAAATGATAAAAAGTTATGAATACACTCTATAACACAATATTATACACAAAATGCATTAGAGGGATTCCCCCTGTCTA
>JAUZJE010000442.1:0-507 GCA_032886695.1 'Waltheria sp.' little leaf phytoplasma | reverse complement strand
TTCCAAATTTAGGTTTATCCTTACGACTACTAAGAAGATTCTTTATCCTTAACCATCCAGACTTTATTTCTGAATTAGTAAATTTAATTACTTAGTTTTAGGATTCTCCAAATGCCTCTCAGACTCAATCGCACAAAAATCAATAACACATGGACTAAATCGTTCGTTTTCAAAAAAAGAGGGACCAAAGCGTCTCCTTGTTATAACACAGGGACCGATATAATTAATCCGCATATTTTTCCATCGACCAATTTCTGTGATTTTGTTACCTTCAATTTTGGTTGGCTTTATTGCAAGTTGATTAAGGGTAAAGTTATGGCAAAAAAAAAATAGTCCATGATTTTGTCTTTGATTTCTTCAAACTTACCTCGAAAAGAATGTAAGAAAAGAAAGAAATGAGAGAGAAATGTATACATACAGAATAGAAAAATAGGAAGAACAAAAGAAAAATGGCTGACTTTAAAAATGGGTTTGTAATAAATTGGGCTTGTTCACTTTTATCTACAC
>JAUZJE010000441.1:0-508 GCA_032886695.1 'Waltheria sp.' little leaf phytoplasma | reverse complement strand
ATTTTTAGTAAAAATATAAAATAGAAAAATTAACCAGTCTCATTTTTCTCAATATAATACAATTATTCAATTATATACTTTTTTTAGTAGAGATACTAAATCTTAATTCGAACTAAGCAAAAATACTATTTAAATACTTTGACCATCATTTAAGTAGCCTATTATATATAGCATAATAGAGAGATATTATTTATTAGGCATTCCTTTCATGATTGGGCATCTTAGGGGGGCTTGGAATTATACAAACTACAATTTCAACTTTGCCTTCGCTTAGATGGAATTTGGGATGTTGGACTCGAGAACCTCAGTACTTAAATACCTTTTTAAGGATTCCAATATGAGATGTTGATCCCACGACAGCAATCAGGCCATTAGGCCAATACCTTTTTAAGTAAAAATCAAGTGATTATGCCTTTATATCACCAAGCTTATTTATTTTTTATAACTGATATTAAATTTGATTTAGTGTTATTTAAAAAAAACAAAAGGGTTATGGCTTTTAATTTTA
>JAUZJE010000440.1:0-509 GCA_032886695.1 'Waltheria sp.' little leaf phytoplasma | reverse complement strand
AAAAAACAAAAAGTTTTAGAACAAATAAATTCAAAATTACGTGAAAATTTAACTGGTATCAAAGTTATTAAAACTTTAAATACAGAGCGACAATTCATGTTAGGGATTATGGCCGAGTAAAAGGTTCTCTATAGTTTTTTGCTTTGTTCATGCCAAACATAAAGCAAACCAACTTGTTCAAGTAGTAGCAGACATTACTAGCTATATATTGCGATTGGGATTGAGGGGAAGTAGTTTGCGTGTGTATAATGTGTGGGAGATATGTATTTCTTTTATTGATAGTTATTAATAAAATTATATGATATTTTCCATTAGAAAAAGAACAATACAATTAATTATTACAACATGAATAAAAAATTAATCAAGTAATTAATTCTCTAAGAACTAAGAAGGCTTCAAATCATCATCTCTCATCTTTAAGCTTGATAGTACTCTGACCTTGACATGCCAAAAAAGTTGTTGGGGTTAGCACTTAGTAGGATAAGATGGTTACGGAAAAACAATTAAAG
>JAUZJE010000439.1:0-509 GCA_032886695.1 'Waltheria sp.' little leaf phytoplasma | reverse complement strand
ATAATGGTCCTAAATATTTAATCGAAGAAGATAAAGACTATTATCTTGGTTATGCTTTTGTTGCTGACTCTAACTCCAAATTGACTAATTTCTATCTACATTTCAACCCTGTTCGTAAAACTTTATCCCTTTACCAAGATAAACATCATAATGATAAAGCAAAAGAAGCCAGATACCTTCCCAAAACTAATAATGACTGATAATTTCATAAAAAAATCTTATTTGCTTACCCAGACCCTTTCAAGGGTCTTTTTCATTTTAAAGGAGGTAACAGTTATGAAAATAAAATTCCTAAATCCAAGTATCTTTATAACCACTGCGATGGTCTTTCTTTATTATTGGTTGTTCATACCCTACCCTATTTACGCCTTACCTCAACATAAATTAAAACGTTGTCGCGCGTTGGAATATGATGAAAACCAGTTACTTTTTACTAAAAATATCAAACTAGCGAACAATTCCCCAAATAATTTAGAACAAAATATTTTAAGCAAAATTAAAAAAATCAT
>JAUZJE010000438.1:0-510 GCA_032886695.1 'Waltheria sp.' little leaf phytoplasma | reverse complement strand
ATAAATTACTTTCTTCTTTCGCCCTATAAGAGTGATTAACTCTCTTCTGGGTAAGACGATTAACTAAATTATTCCACATTTAGGTTTACCCTTACGACTACTAAGAAGATTCTTTATGAATAAGTGACAGAGTATCTTGAAGAAACTGATTGAAGGGGTGAGGATAGAAAAGGTTATATTCATAATCAAACCTTTAGATGTTAATGTTTTATGTATTTTGTATACATTATTTCGAATTTCGTATTTCATCAGTTAAATAAATTTGCGTGGATTATGCCTAGATTCATATAATTGGACTTGCTTTATAATTGAAATTGTGTTGTATCAAAATTAACGAATATGCGTTTGGAATTGGAAATTTGATGTGATATATAAGAAAGATGCAGCCAAATATTTATAGATCATATATACAATCTTTCTGGCAATTTTAATTTTAATATAGTATCAGCTCTCAAAGTTAATTAATGTGTTGCACATGATTAATTAAGATACGGTTTGAAGCCTTGAGAG
>JAUZJE010000437.1:0-513 GCA_032886695.1 'Waltheria sp.' little leaf phytoplasma | reverse complement strand
CCAACCTTCTGAATCGGGATAGATTAAATCGGTTTAGAAAATAAATTATCAAATTTACTTTCATATTCGAAATTAGCCTCCCACAGAACCGGACAAGTAAGTTTCCAAACATCCGGTCCCATCGCTTATAGCCAGCTCATAAATTTTAAGCCTCCTGCGAGAGCCCACTGTTCAGCAATAGCGGCACGAACATTGCCCGGCTGCACCCCTTGCGTGCCCAAAACCTTTCCAATCAGGGCGAACGACCGAATAAGGTTATCGACGGCGGGGATGGCCGGAAGCTCGATGGTTTCGAAGTCGAACATCTACATTGGCAAATTAAAACTCTCAACCGCCTTGTCATTGGTTCCTCGGAGGATGATTTAGAGCAATGGCCGTCAGAATTATAATACCATTCACTTCCAAACCAATTAACCATCTACACCAAGTAGAGAAGCATACTTTTCTGATATAATTTTTTAGAAGATATAATAAATTTGGATTGATATCTTGAGTGAAGTATATTTAGGGGGA
>JAUZJE010000436.1:0-514 GCA_032886695.1 'Waltheria sp.' little leaf phytoplasma | reverse complement strand
CATCTAATAAAATAATATCAGATTTTTGAGATAAATTATAAAATTCTTTAGGTTCTAAATAACAACTATTTTTAGGAAAAATATCATTTTTTAACACAATTTTGAAAGTGCGGTGAAATTCACTGGCCGGATAATCCGGTGAATTCACCGCACCGACCGTTGCTCAGCCCTACTTATTCCTCTATATAAGGACTAGGGGGTTGACTAAAAATTCCAACGGGTTTGCTGGAGAAGAAGAGAGAATGGTAAAAGAAAACTCGACATGGAAGAGAGAGAGCATGCAAGTAAAAAAAAATTTCGCTCTTTTTTTTTTCATTAATCATCTCATTAACATTTATCCCTTTATTGTCTTTTCATTTTCAGCAGACAAAGAAATAAGATAGAAAGCAAGCTATGAATGGGGTGCATTGATTGGTCGGGGAAGGTGATTTCTCATCTGTGAAACCCCTAGATAGGTAGGGTTATCTTTATCGCGCTTAAGGAGACTTCTGTTTAGTCAGGGTTGTTTCTGTCG
>JAUZJE010000435.1:0-516 GCA_032886695.1 'Waltheria sp.' little leaf phytoplasma | reverse complement strand
GGGTTTTTGGGGAGTCTAAAGTCACAGTCATTGGCTCAGTTTGCTGAGCTCAACCATGTGCAGCTACCGTACGACTAAGGGCTTTTGACTGGTCAACACATCTAGCTGCTATAGTACTTTAGATTAGAGCATTGACTTGTTTTATTTTTAATATTTTTAAATGGGATTTTGATGAAAAGAAAGAGATATATATGCAATAAATATATATTTTTTTGGCTTCAAGATGGTTTAAAGAATTAAAAATTCTAAGAATTTGCATTATTTTAGCAAGAGTTTTGGCTTTCAACCGATGTTATTATCCTCAAGACCCTCTCAAGTATAGGATACGCGTCATGACCTGTTTGGATCTATTCACATTGATCGTTGTCAAACAAATTTCCAAGAAATTGATTAAGTTCATGAATCATGATCGTACATTTATACAGGTTCTCCTATCAATTTCTGTCTTTTGTTTTCCTTGACATTATCGTACGATTTGAATTAATAGTTTAACATTTTATCATCGGAATATTTTTC
>JAUZJE010000434.1:0-516 GCA_032886695.1 'Waltheria sp.' little leaf phytoplasma | reverse complement strand
GTAAAATTTACTTTTTTATTAATTCTATTATTTATATAAAGATCTACAAATTTTATAGCACCAGGTCTATTAAAAGATAAAACAACAATTAAATCTTCAAAGATTGATATATTTGCACTTGGTTTAATTAAGATTCCTTGAGTTACTTGAACCGTTCAAGCTCAAGCTTTAACTCGAAGGTGAACAGATAAATTGTGTTCAAGTATCATAAAGTTGAACTCAGCTACCTCTTTGAGTGGCTTGACTTACTAAGGGCTAATTTTGACCATTTCTTACTTCAATTATAACCCTACTTGTTAATGGTAGTATATTTTCAGAGGCCGCTCATGCTTTATTTGCTTAAGACAATCAATGTTGGCTGGACAATCAGATAGATCTCTATATAATGCCATATATAGCTCCCTGAAATTAAGGTTAAGTAGTATTTATATCCGTACTTGACCTTAACTCGTCTCTCTCATTGGTAACCTTCTAGGAAGCACTAGCAATCTCGAAGCACTCGTTGAAGAGCTTGAG
>JAUZJE010000433.1:0-516 GCA_032886695.1 'Waltheria sp.' little leaf phytoplasma | reverse complement strand
TTACTTTTAAAGATGTTTATGGGATGGAAAGTGAAAAAGAAGAACTTGAAGATTTATTAACTTATTTTCGAACTAATCAAACTTTAATTAACTTCGATAAAGTCCGCCCTAAAGGTTATTTACTTTACGGCCCACCTGGCACAGGCAAAACCTTTTTAATTAAAGCCCTTTGTGGGGAAGCTGATGTTCACTTTATTAATTTAATTCCTTCCAAATTTAGACAAAAATACATTGGTGAAGGCGAAAAAGAAGTTGATAAGGTTTGGCAAGAAGCGGAAAATCATGATAAAACGATTATCTTTATTGATGAAATCGAAGGATTAGAAAATCGTAATGATGCCAACATTTCTTCTGGAAGCGTAAATGTAATTAACACACTCTTAGATAAACTAGATGGTTTTAATAGTACTAACCGAAAAATTGTCTTAATGGGGGCTACTAACAATCTTTCTAAAATTGACCCTGCTTTACGTAGTCGTTTTAGTAAAGAAATCTATATTGGGAATTTAAAAGATG
>JAUZJE010000432.1:0-517 GCA_032886695.1 'Waltheria sp.' little leaf phytoplasma | reverse complement strand
AATTGAATTATCCATCATTAAAGAAATTATTGAAATTAAGGGGATTGGTTATCGTATTGTTCAAGGTGGCGAATTATTTCCAAATTCTATTATTTTAACAGATGAAAATCTTGATAAATTTGAGCTACTTGCATCACATTCCGAACCTGTTTTGTCCAAAATCGAGTTCCCATTAAAAGTTCCTTTTACATCATGAAAGATGTATGAATGACATGTAATGCATGATTTCTACCCTAATATATCCATAACAATCTGAAACAAGTCATTCTGGGTCTTTTTAAGACTAGGGGTATTTTCGTCATTTGACATCTCGGGCCCACTAAGGTCAATATTACAGTCTACGGACTCGTCTTGAGTCCTAGAACCCATTCCAAGTATTAGTTTCCAAATTTGGGCACTCTAGCAAAAAGTCAACTCTAAAGTCAAATATTTATGGAATTTAACTAAGTATTGAAGGTTCAATTCTGACCTATTATACTTTATGATTTTCTATAGGACACTAGATTAGGATTTTCGC
>JAUZJE010000431.1:0-518 GCA_032886695.1 'Waltheria sp.' little leaf phytoplasma | reverse complement strand
ATGAACAATTCACTTTAAACCCTTCTATTAGTTCAACTGTTGAAAAAGTTTTTGTATCTTTGTATAAAGAAGGTTTAATTTATCGCATCCATGATGTCGCTCGGCGCGCTCGGCATCGATTCGATGCTGCCCGCGCTGCCCGCCATAGCCCGCTCGCTCGGCGTCGCCGACGAAAACAGCCGGCAGCTCGTCGTCACCGCCTTCATCATCGGCTTCGGCGTGGCGCAGCTCGCGCACGGGCCGCTGACCGACCGTTTCGGACGGCGCACCATCCTGTTGTGGGCGTTCGGCTGGTATGTCGCGGCGAACATCGCCTGCGCTCTCGCGGGCAGCTTCACCCTGCTGCTGACCGCGCGCGTGGTCGCGGGCATGTCGATCGCCGCGACCCGCGTCGCGGTGGTGGCAATGGTCCGCGACTGCTACAGCGGCCGTG
This sequence comes from 'Waltheria sp.' little leaf phytoplasma, assembly GCA_032886695.1. Lineage (GTDB taxonomy): Bacteria > Bacillota_I > Bacilli_A > Acholeplasmatales > Acholeplasmataceae > Phytoplasma. The sequence continues at coordinate 85 of JAUZJE010000431.1, read as the reverse complement.
CGATGGCGCGCGTCATGTCGATCGCCTTCATGGTGTTCATGATCGTACCCGTGCTGGCGCCCGCGTTCGGAGAGGCCGTGCTGCT
>JAUZJE010000430.1:0-518 GCA_032886695.1 'Waltheria sp.' little leaf phytoplasma | reverse complement strand
GTTGAGTCAGCATTAGTGAATTGAGTTGGTAAGTTCGAAAAGGATTCGAGAAGGATTTATTAATCTCCTTTGAGTGATTAAAGGAGGAATTGGATGACGTGTCATTCGAGGAATTACAAGTTATCTCGGTATACGAGTGGATGGAGAATGGAACAAGTGGTTGTCAGTTCTTGTAACTCGTGTCAGTGGATCGTGGCGTGGATCGTGGCATAGATATTTGATGGGAATGAGTTTCTATCATTATGATGTGCCATATTCTGGTCCTGAAATGACATTCTGAAAGGATCGTGTACTTCCCTGAAGACATAGAAAGAGATGTTACAGACTTGTCCTTTATAGTGAATTGCTTTCGTAGAAGGCAGCAAAAGATTAGAAGAGTTAAGAACTTGGCAGGTGTTGATGAATTAATTTCTTGTTTTAAAAATAATAATCAAAAAGTTGCTATGATTGGAGATGGAGTTAATGATATTTTAGCTTTTAAAGAATCTGATTTATCTATCTCTATGGCTTCAGGAAGT
>JAUZJE010000429.1:0-519 GCA_032886695.1 'Waltheria sp.' little leaf phytoplasma | reverse complement strand
TATATATTATACACATACAAAATCAAAAGAATTGGCTTTTTCCTGCATATAACCATGAAACAAACCCATTTAAATCTCGTTCAACTATTATGAATCATAATAGTCATTTATACAATAAAGCAAAAAAAATTATCTAAGCAAATGACAAAAATTAACTCCAATCTAGAAAATACTTTGAAATTGAAATATAAAAAAACTAATAAAGAAAAAAATCACTTGTAAAAGAAAAATATAGCATGAAATTATCACCTGTAAAATCAAAACATGTCAAGAAACATAAAATAGTAAGATGAGAAATATAAAAAAAAAAAGAAATAAACTCAATTTCAGAAAGCTCAAAATAAAAGATGAAAAAAATGCTAAAAGAGGCAAAAAAGAATAGCCTTATAACAAATCTTAATCTCCATTAATCCCCTTATTTATAATAAAAAAACTACATCAGGAGCATCTTCACGGATCATTTTTTTATTAGTAGGTATTTGAATAACTTTCATATTATATATACTAATAAATTCTTTT
>JAUZJE010000428.1:0-520 GCA_032886695.1 'Waltheria sp.' little leaf phytoplasma | reverse complement strand
CAACACTTAACAAGCCATAAATAAGTCCAATTGTTCAAAACTCAATAAAACTAAAAACTAATCCAAATCTAATTAGGTAAGTCATTAATATAATATATATAAGTCACTAATATAATAAATTTTAAGACAAAATCATTGTTTAGTTGTCTAAATGTCTACTAGAGTTCTTAATATCATTATTCTTAATATTCACCGAAATCTTTAAAACGTTTTAACCGATACCGCACCGATACTAGTTTCGGTTAATTCGGTCGGTTTTACAATTATTCGGTTAAATTGGTTAACCATACTCACCCTACGAATCAATGAACGTGAGAGTAATGGCAGGCGAAGCAATCACCGAATTTTGAATAATAATAGTAAATTTTTTTTTGAAAGAAATAAGAGAAAAAAAAAAGCTATTAATATAATATATAAGTATTGAGTAGTTTATCAAATAAGAAAACCTGGAATCAGCCTCTCAAAAAGAGGATACTTCCCCTAAAGAATTAAGGGAGAAATTTAGCGTAACTTGGAGAAT
>JAUZJE010000427.1:0-520 GCA_032886695.1 'Waltheria sp.' little leaf phytoplasma | reverse complement strand
TCATGACCAATTAATTACTAAAAGAGTGGGGTTATTATGTAAAAAGTATCATTATGCTTGTGGTTATCGGAAAATCACTTTTTTATATATACGCAAAAAGTTACCACATGAAATAACATTTTAGCCTTAAAAATAAGGGCATGACTACCTTACCCAGCGCGTTCTTTCTTGTTGATGTCAAAGCAACCAAATATTTCTTATCCAAACAAAAAGAACTAAAGATTAAAGTGACTGTTGGTCTGTTTGGCAATGGCAGGTGAAAGTGCCATGGGGGTTCTCAGCTCAGCTGCAAGCATGGCCTGCGAGATAGCAGTTCATTAGACCACCACAAGCATAATATCGATGATTCATTCTCAATTTGGAAGATGCCCTTGCTTAGCCAAATCAGCTGGAATTATGATATCTTGCCATGAATGAGGTTTGAAGATTGATTTCCTGAATCATTAGTGTCTGCAAAGAATCAAGGAAGAATTTCCATGGCGGTTTAACTGTACATTTGTATGTATCTGCTACGAGTATA
>JAUZJE010000426.1:0-520 GCA_032886695.1 'Waltheria sp.' little leaf phytoplasma | reverse complement strand
CGCGAGTAATCTCCAAAAAACATACCTTTAATTTGTGGAATGGTAATATGAGATTCATCAATAATAATTAAAAAATTTGAACCAAAATAATCAATTAAGGTAGTGGGTGGTTCTCCTTTTTTTTAGTAATCTGAGAATTAAGAATGACGGTGAAAAAGAGAAAGTCTTGAGAAAAGAAAACTAGGTTAAATATTTAATAAATATATAATATTAAAGATAAATAGGCTAGCCTGATAGGCTTGAAAGGCTTATTTTAAAGCCTAAGCCTAGTCTATTTACTTAAATAGGCTTTTTTAAAAGCCTTCACCTGGCTTATTTATTAAATAGGCCAGGCCTGGCCTGGCCTTATATAGGCTAGGCCATAGGCCCCTGTCGGGTAACCTGGCCTATTCCCATCCCTAACTCCTACTAATAATAGAACACACTTTATAATGTGTGTCTAGCAATGGCCAGAACCAAGCTTGCCTATATATATATATATATGTATGTAAACTAATAATCAGTGATACTTAGACACTTA
>JAUZJE010000425.1:0-521 GCA_032886695.1 'Waltheria sp.' little leaf phytoplasma | reverse complement strand
TTATATTTATTTAAATTTTTTTTTGATTAAATATATTTTAATATAAAATATTTTTTTTTTATTTTATATAATTTTATTAAATATATTTTTTTTTTTTTTTTTTTTTTCCCCTAATTGTGTATAACTACTTTGGAACCCCCTAATGTTTGTGTCTGGGTCCGTTCCGTCCCTGCCTCTGCAAGTCTGGGGCTGATGGAATATAGGTAGTACAAAATATACCCCTCCCCTGCAGTACTGCAGATTCTTTTTTTTTTTTTTAATTATCTTTATATATATATATATATAATATCAGCTGGGTGGCTGGCTTTGGAGAATCCTAAAACTAGGTAATTAAATTTACCAATCCGGAAATAAAAGCCCTGATCGTCAAGGATAAAGAATCTTCTTAGTAGTCGTAAGGGTAAACCTAAATTTGGAATAATTTTTTTAGTTAATCGTCTTACCCAGAAGAGAGTTAATCACTCTTATAGGGAGAAAGAAGAAAGTAATTTATTGTTTATTCAATGGCATCAAGGAAAGAG
>JAUZJE010000424.1:0-522 GCA_032886695.1 'Waltheria sp.' little leaf phytoplasma | reverse complement strand
AAATGAGTATCTAAATTAGATAAAGCTTCATCTAACAATAATATACCAGAATATTTAATTAAAGCTCTAGCAATAGCTACACGTTGTTGTTGGCCTCCATCCCGAGGACCTGTGTCTGGGGGAGGTTTCTTGCGTGCTTCAAGAGCAGCCTCCGCCTCAGCCAACTGACGCCTAAGTTTCTCCAATGCCTTAATAAACCAGAAGAATAACATTATAAAGCATTCACAGAGCATATCAAGGAGATCTGTAGTGCAGAAAGCAAAACACTGTTAAAACAATTCCATTTTACTTACAGGGCTAGGCCGCTCCACATCTAGAAACACAACCCGCAAAATTCTTTCTACGGTCACTTGATCCCTTTGTTCATCAAACTGTACAAGAGAGGTCACAATGAAGAGCACTACATTAGCATAATTGTCTTATGTTTAGCAGCACCAACATCCAACTAGCAGGATAAACATGGAATATTATGACCATAATAGTTTTCTTAAATGGGTCTAAAAAATAAAAATAAAATAAAAA
>JAUZJE010000423.1:0-522 GCA_032886695.1 'Waltheria sp.' little leaf phytoplasma | reverse complement strand
TTCAACAAATAACGCAGTTAAAAAAAAGTTTTATTCACGAGAAAAGCTGAGATATTTCCGAACTAAATAGCGATCGAGATGATCATTAATATTATTAAAAGTTGTAACAAAATAAGGGTTCAGTGCGAGCTCCCGTGAAAACCAATTTACCAAAAATTATCAAAATCTTAGGAGGAATTTACCATGGCTATCATTATCAAAAAAACTTGCCAAAATGGTAATCAATATTTTTATTACAGTAATGGGAAAATCAAAACTATCACCCCTGATGGCCAAATTAAATGGAAAACTAAATATCTTTTTCGTCGTCGAAAGAAAAAAACAAATCTTTCCCTCAAAGGAGTAAAAAATAAAGACGATAAAGCGGAGGAGGGGTCATCATGTTGACAATGGAGATTTTAAATACTTTTTTTCAGACAGCTGATTTCCAGCTGTCTTTTTCGTTATATCTCCAAAAAAATCATGCTCTGTTAAATCAATATTTTCAAAATCATGCTTTTAATGAACAAAAACAACACGTCT
>JAUZJE010000422.1:0-523 GCA_032886695.1 'Waltheria sp.' little leaf phytoplasma | reverse complement strand
ATTATTATTCAAGACTTCCCAAGTATGCTTTACAAATTCAATGATAATAACCTCTATTTTCCAATAAACTACTTCTGCAAACATGGATTCTTTAGTTTAATTTAGATATAATTTTTGCTTCAGGTTTTGGTTCACTGTGCTTTCAGAGCTCTTGCGAGACCTGGTTGATAATGTAAATTATCAGCTCTCTCTCTCTCTCTCTCTCTCTCTCTCTCTCTCTCTCTCTCTCTCTGTCACTGGACATTTAACTTTTGTGCTCTTTTGTGGTCAAAGGAAAATTGAAGAAATAATCCTAGAATGATTTTATAATTTGTGACCTTGTCAAATGTGTTAGGCTGTAGCAAGTGAAGGTGGAACTGATGATGCCAAAAGAAGAGGTGATGCTTTTGCTCGTGCTTTCTCATATATAGAGCAAGGTTATGTTTGAAGGAATGTAGCCGGAGCGAAAGCGAGTCTGAATAGGGCGTTTAGTTGTATGTCATAGACCCGAAACTGAAGTGAGCTAGCCATGACCAGGCTGAAG
>JAUZJE010000421.1:0-523 GCA_032886695.1 'Waltheria sp.' little leaf phytoplasma | reverse complement strand
CCCGAAATAGCTTTAGGGCTAGCGTTGGGTATTTAATAGTTCTTGAAGGTAGAGCACTAAATGAGTGCGGGCTCCACCTCGGGGGTGGATTGTTGGTTGGTAATGTATGACTATGATTATTTTTTGCATTTGGGATCCATTTATAATGTAACACTACACATTATAACAATTTCAAATAGTTTTCACCTTGATATACTAAAAGATACTTATACCATATTTGCTTATTTTATTAAGATTATATTTTCAAAAACTCCAGTCCACACTAGGCAAAACATGGAGCTACTTCATAGAGAACAGAAGAGAAGTATGTATATGTACAGTTTGTTTCTTTAACTGCTCATTGTTACAAAGGACTCCTGAAGCAGGTTATTGCCACAACTCACAAGTACTTCACTTTCAAAACTGAGGAAATCCGTGTGGAGTATTACATATAAACTAACATAAAAAAATCAACAAGCTAGCTGATCTCTGAAGGAAGAAATTTCTTCAAATATGGGAAGCCTCCTCGATCTGTATGTAGACC
>JAUZJE010000420.1:0-524 GCA_032886695.1 'Waltheria sp.' little leaf phytoplasma | reverse complement strand
GCTACTCTTTCTGGGCGAGAATGAAGCCCGTCTCTGATTTTGCGCGCCATCGAAGTTCCCCCGCGAGGTCGGTGTGTGGTTTCTTTGTACCTCTGCCATGTTTGCGAAATAATATGTGTATATATGCGCCTTGGAACGCAATGCTTTTTCGTTGATTGTGTAAGGTCAAGCGAACCCACAACTATGCTATGAATAATGAAGGAAGCACGAGGAGTCGACAGCCGTGGGGAGTACTCGAATGAACTGGACTGGTGGCGTGAATATGGATATTCGTAATGATGGTAAATTTTTGGTCTATGCAGGTGTGAGCAGCAGCGATCTCGGAGGAGAGCAGATTGCACAGTTTCGTACCGGATTAAGAGATATACAAATGGAACGAAGACAAGCCAGCTCTCGCTCCTGGAGTTGATGAAGAACAATAAGTGAAATTAATTTAATGAAATTGAATAAGGATCACCAAAAATACGTTCATAACCAAGATAATCTGAAAAACAGTTAAAAAGAACAAAAGGTCAAGAATAAAC
>JAUZJE010000419.1:0-524 GCA_032886695.1 'Waltheria sp.' little leaf phytoplasma | reverse complement strand
TAATAATAAGTTTCTAAAAGTATTATATTCATCTATATGATTATCAACAACTGAATTATTTTTAGATTAAGCAACAAGGAGAGAAACAAGTGAGATGAAAATTGAAAATTAAGACTTATCTTATACTATTTATACTGTATGTTGGGCTTAGTGGTAAAGAAAATGACTATAATTAAATAACACAATCAATTAATTAATAATTTCTATGAATTTGGTATTATTAGTTTTGTTTCAGAAATGTAAAGACAAATGACCATTTCTATGGAGAAATTCGAAGACACATAAGAGGGGACCCGTTCCAACTCTTCCAACTAATGACATGATATATAATCGATCCCTCTATTTTATGAGCCGCGCACATATATGCTTGAATGGGCCAAATCCCTATCCAATTTCTGGACCATAAAAATAGCAAGGTACAATCTTTTGATTAGATCCCAATTCATTAAAGAAAGTGCAAAAATCTTTAAATCTGGATCATCTATTCAACTACTTGATATGATAGAAGAAAAATCCAAGCCAAT
>JAUZJE010000418.1:0-524 GCA_032886695.1 'Waltheria sp.' little leaf phytoplasma | reverse complement strand
TGTTTCTTACATTCATTTTTAAAGTTGAGTTTAGCATATTTTCCTTTTCTGGTTACCTGAGGGTTTAGCCTTCTACTTTGATAATAATATATTTGAGGTAAATTATTCCCCCTCCACCTCTTTTTCTGGAGTGTTGTTTGTGCAGATTAATGTGTGTTACGGTCTGCTTTTACGTGGTGTTGCCAATAATGGCTGACCATAGTAGATTATTGCATTTTGCAGGCTGTAGTTGTTACTACCGTAGGGTTTGTGAAGGAAGCTCCCCACGCAAACATTCATGGTTACTGCATCTACCACCAAAACCGCCTTATAGTGGTAAAACTTTTCATTTTTAGGTTTCATGGTTAAACTCATTTCATATGATTAGGCAGTGTGTACTCCCCTGTTTCTTAACTATTTTTTCTAACAAAATAAAATCATTTTCATATGTCAAAGTGTCGCCTGTAATAGTATATTTTAAACCAATTACAGCTACAATATCACCAGCATAAGCTTCTTTAATATCTTGTCGAGACTTAGCATGC
>JAUZJE010000417.1:0-528 GCA_032886695.1 'Waltheria sp.' little leaf phytoplasma | reverse complement strand
ATCTTATCCTTGAGACAATTTATAATAATTTTGATTTAAGTCCTCAAGGTATTAGTAATCAATTAAATTTAACTAAACCTATTTTTCGTATGACTGCTAAATATGGACATTTTGGTATCGATAAAAACTTCTCCAGGACTAATAGCAAAGCAGCTTCAGTTACTGCAGGCTTGGGTTCTGTTGCACCTGAGCTTGCAAATCCTTTAGTTGCACTACTTTGTTTCTTCAGGAAGGCAGCAGAGAAACCTGAAGCCCATACCTGTAAATTTGAAAAGGAAAAAAATGGTGAAATAATATTAAATTTCATTTTCAAATACATTCAGTAATTTAGTTACAAGCTGGTGCTTATAACTCCAGTGTTACTCATAAAATTAGAATGATTGTTAATAGAAATGACATGTAACGAAGTTTAGGGCCAGCTATAAAATAGTCTGTTCTTCCTCAGACCTCAGCAAGATAATGTGTTGTCAACTAAGTCAATTACATATGTGAAACACCTTCAAGCATCATTTACCTGTGGGTCAGGCG
>JAUZJE010000416.1:0-530 GCA_032886695.1 'Waltheria sp.' little leaf phytoplasma | reverse complement strand
CAAGTTCATTCGCTGCTCCAACTGCGGCAAATGCTGCCCCAAGGTGTTTTTCTTTTCCCCTTTTGAAGCTAGCTAGAGAGATGCTACTTGAATTTTCCACCATTCTTCAGTTTTATGCTTTTCTTAACTAGACAATTGTGCTACCATAGATAGAGGAATCGAATTGCATTCGCTCTTTCTTTCTATTTCCGCCCTATTGTTTGCTTTCAGCGCATGCTAAATTGTCCAATGTATTAGTTGAATATGCATTTTGAAACTCGAAACAAGAAAAGACACGAACAAGCTAGTAGCTTCATATTTTATCAGATATTTTTCTTCCTTAATTATACTGCTTGTGATCGGTGTCATAGGACAAAGCTATCAAGAGGTTTTTGGTGAGGAATATTGTTGAGCAAGCTGCAGTTAGAGACGAATTAGAAATAATCCGGACCTATCAAACAATTGTTAGAGGATCCAATACGTTTGTTTAGCTAATAATCTCGATGTTTTAATCTATTTGAATTATCTAGCTGAATATAGCTGTTTGAAAA
>JAUZJE010000415.1:0-530 GCA_032886695.1 'Waltheria sp.' little leaf phytoplasma | reverse complement strand
CACCTGTATCTAAAGCTTCAAAACCTTTACGAATCATACTCTGACCTAATAAAACAGCTGTAGTTGTACCATCTCCTGAAACATCATTAGTTCGAGTAGCTATTTCGCATATAGCTTTAGAAACCAGCTCTCGAATGGAAGCCTGTCATCATATTAGCCTCCATCCAAGAATGGAGGTCACCACTAAAGAATTGCAAATGGTCATGAGGTTGCAAAAGAGAGCGCCACACCGCTTTAGCCGATGGACAATCCCTTAAAACATGCAAAACGGTTTCACATGGATCGTGACACACTTCACACCTAGCCGAATCAACAAGGTGCCTTTGGACCCGTCTCCAATTACAAAGGATTTTCTCCTTAAAAGCAAGCCAAAGAAACATACGAATCCTCTCTGGCCCAGGCCAAGCCCATAGTTGCTTCCAAATGGCCAACTTCAGAGGATGGAAACCACAATCAAACAGAGGATAAGCTGAAGCCACAGTGAACTCGCCACTAGAAGAGTGAGGCCAAAACATTCGATCATCACCACC
>JAUZJE010000414.1:0-532 GCA_032886695.1 'Waltheria sp.' little leaf phytoplasma | reverse complement strand
AAAGAAATGCCGGATTTTAGGTGATATTTTAGCCTTCCACACCAAACTCCACCATGGCTCCCTTTCATTGCCGCCCATCTCTTCTCGCCCCACCATAGCCCGAGCCACCTTGTACCCCGACTTCACCCAATAGTCACCATTGGATGCATGGTGCCATATCAATTTGTCTGGCCCTCCCCTTGCACTAATAGGGGTATGAACAATACGGTCCACATCTTCTGGAGTAAACAACCTCCATAACTCATCTATCTTCCACTGCTTTGTACCTGGATCAATAAGCGAACTAACAAGCTGGCACCGTGGTGAACGGAGGCTGACATGCGTGGCCCGGAATAAGGGGGCTGTTCTAAGCCACTTATCTCTCCAGATATCAATCGTCTCGCCCGAGCCTATATTCCAAAAAGCCTCTTTATCCTTGACCATCCGGGCTTTTATGTCCGGATTGGTAAATTTAATTACCTAGTTTTAGGATTCTCCAAGTTACCCTAAATTTCTACCTTAATTCTTTAGGGAAGTATCCTCTTTTTTGAGA
>JAUZJE010000413.1:0-533 GCA_032886695.1 'Waltheria sp.' little leaf phytoplasma | reverse complement strand
TTGATTATATTATTCCTGAAAAAATGAAAAATTTAGTCCAAGTAGGTACTAGAGTTATTATTCCTTTTAGAAGTACTGTACGTTTGGGTTATGTTCTCGCTATTAAAGAAATCCCACTAGGACTTCTATGCTACTTGGGTGTCGTATTCTTATACTAACCCTGTAGCGCGGCGTGGAGGCCAGGTACGTGTGTGTGGATTTGTGTGTGAAAACTTGAGACGTGAGCATGGCTAGGACTAGGATAGTATGTTATACTATATATATATATGAGTCTTAGCGGTACCGTGCTCACTTGCATGCTGTGTGCTCTGTGTGTAGAGCTGAGTATCCAAGTAGGATACTCGAGGAGCCATCCTTGGCGGATGTGCTCGTGTTGGCATCGAGTGGGATGCCATGTGGCACCGATGAGGGTGCGGTACATCCGAGGAGGGATGTTATGCGACCGTCACGAGTGAGACTGTCCGTGGTAGACCCATGACATTGTCATCGTGGAGAGTTTTCCACAGGTCATCTCTGCGTGAGACTGACCGGGT
>JAUZJE010000412.1:0-533 GCA_032886695.1 'Waltheria sp.' little leaf phytoplasma | reverse complement strand
AGTGATAAACATACCAGTTTTACGTTGCATAAACATTTCTTTACTACTAATACCAATTAATTTCCATCATGGGCACAGTCATCAGGCCACTTAGAATGGTATCATCCTCTCTGAATGATGAAGACAACTTCTTCATGACCGCTGTTATGGGAAAGAAGGCAGTCAGGCTAGCTACCTTCATCATGGATGATCTAGAGAAGCATATCGATGTCAAGAAGCGCCTGAGCTACTTGCACTATGGGATGTTCCTCACCAAGGTCTTCCGCCACTTTAAGATCAATCTTGAGGACCAAGTTGGTGAGATGATGGATACCAAGGCTTATATCAATGGGCCTTACATCTCTAAGTGCGGCTATGACTGGAGCAAAGAGAAGAATGATTGGGTAGAAAGGAAAGAGAAGAAGAAGAAGAAGGAAGAAAAGAGCAGCTCTGTGAGGACATCGGAGTCGGATGACCTCAAGATCCTGATGAACAAAGGATTCAGCAAGATCCAGGCGGTGATCTTCTACCTCGCCGTCTACGGCGCCACGAAC
>JAUZJE010000411.1:0-533 GCA_032886695.1 'Waltheria sp.' little leaf phytoplasma | reverse complement strand
CTTATGTTTATAAATTTATTTTTATATGGGTTCCACGTGAGATCTATAGGTCATTTAACAAAATTTAAATTTGTAAAAGAAACATTAGTTTATTTTTATTTATAAAGGGTCATTTAATCAACCACTTATATATATATATCAAATATAGAACAAAATTTAAGAAGAGAAGTTGTTTGGGAAGCTACGAACTGCACGACATGTGTTGATCACGTTACATGTAAACCTTTTATATAAAAACTAATCTTATGAATAGAATTTTGCCAAATCTCATGGCTTTTATTGAAGACAAAAAAAAAATCAACGATATAATTTCACGGGTATTTTCTAAATTTAAAAAAAATTATAATTTAATTAATTTTATCCTTTTAATGTTGAATTATTATTAAAAAACTCTATATTAATTTTTTAGAAGTGACAGCTTATATTCCTGGTATAGGTCATAATTTACAAGAACATAGTCTTGTGTTAATACGAGGTGGTCGTGTTAAAGATTTACCTGGGGTTCGTTATCAAGTTATTCGAGGAGTTCTTGA
>JAUZJE010000410.1:0-533 GCA_032886695.1 'Waltheria sp.' little leaf phytoplasma | reverse complement strand
CTCGATTCCCTGTTTATATGGAAAATTTAGATAAGATTTTAGGTATAGTTCATATTAAAGATCTTTTTATGCTCAAGCACGCTTTCCCTAGAAATTAATCATGGTATCTAAACTAATTAATTTGAATAGGATAAGGATTTGTACAATTTTTAATTTTAAAGTTTTTTTAATACTTGTCAAGCTTCAACTGTCAAGATTGGACTGATATTGTTTTCGGCTTGCAAAATATCCACTTGGCTCCTCGTGGCCTTATCCAAATCCATTTCAGAAACCTCAAAGAAGCCCTCTTTTCCAAAACCTCTGAAGTACCCAAACATCAAACTGAACTGGCTGGGTTTTGCTTTCTCCACTCATGGCTCTGCTTCGCCTTCCCCACCATTTCTCTCCCATCCTTCTCCAACATAAGCCTCAAAGTCAGGCTAACATCAACTTAATCAAAAACATCTCTTCAACCTTTTTTCCCCCTCCATTCTCCACTCCCTTGAGAGCTAAAAGATTTAGCAGTAATTTCATCCTCCATTTTTCTGCCACGA
>JAUZJE010000409.1:0-534 GCA_032886695.1 'Waltheria sp.' little leaf phytoplasma | reverse complement strand
TACAAAAATCAAACTATTGCTAATATTTATGACATGAATGTATCTGAAGCATATACTTTTTTTCATAATCATCAAAAAATTAAAATTGCTTTAGAATTCAACAATTCAGCTTTTCCACCGAGGTATCGAACAGGCCATTTACGTAGCGGGAGAAGCCGACAAACGGTTCGATACCGATGATTTTATCGAGTTCTACGGGCGTGGTAACGACGGGACTCAGGACTCGCTTCTTTACCGGCCTGCCAACGCGCAACCGCATACGTATTACAGTCTTTTCAACGACACGACGGCCTACTTCCTGACCTGGCGACTCGATGGCAAGCCCGGCAAGCGAATGGTCACTTATGCCGATACAGCCGTTTTGAATCTATCACCCGAAGCGTATCATTGGGCAGAAGAAATCCGCGTGTTTTCCGATACGTATCCGGGCTGGGCGGCATAAGTGACCATTCGCTTGCCGGGCTTGCCATCGAGTCGCCAGGTCAGGAAGTAGGCCGTCGTGTCGTTGAAAAGACTGTAATAAGTATGCGGTTG
>JAUZJE010000408.1:0-536 GCA_032886695.1 'Waltheria sp.' little leaf phytoplasma | reverse complement strand
ACTTAATTAAATTAAAAACTAGAATACAAAAAATAAACTATTTTAAGTTTGGTAGTTAATCAAGACTTCATTTATTTTACTACGAGTTACACCTTAGTATAAATGGAAGTCACCGAAAGCAAAGAAGGCAACAAAAACCAAAATAGAAAAAACACTTAAAATCAATAGTCAAAACAAACCCCCAACCACCATTATCATCTTTTTCAAGATCTAGCCTCAACAAATCAGGAAAATAACAATTGGAAAAAAAAAAAAAAAAAGCCCTTTAGCCTCTCAACTCCTGATCTGTAAATTACCATTATTATTATTTTTTGTTATCCTTGTAATAATACTAAAATCTAACAGAATCTCAAGTCTTTTACTAGAATTAATTTCCTTATTGGTAATGGTAGTACCATTTCACATATTGGATAATGTCATTGACCAAATTTCACCTCTCTTTTCTATCCAGTTTATCACTGGCAGTCTCGTTAAATTCACCACCATAACCTGCTGGCAACTACAGATAAGGGTTTCGCTCGTTTTTGGAATTAACA
>JAUZJE010000407.1:0-537 GCA_032886695.1 'Waltheria sp.' little leaf phytoplasma | reverse complement strand
AAGCAGCTTAGTAGAACTAAAACTTAGTCTTCATTTCTACAAAACAAGAGTTTCTGCTCATGTTAATTCTCAACAGGAACATCAGAATTTTAGGTATAGACCAAACAGCATGCCTGTCACCTAAAAAAGCTTTAACAGAGGCTTAATAACAACATCATAGACAGGTCTATGTTATTACCAAACAATTCATGTGTAGCTCAAAATAGTAAGCCATTCTTAATACAACAATTTTTGGAAACTCGAAGATGGGGAAGTTGAAGAGAGAGTGATGCATGTTTTTATTGGATAACATTTCAAAAAATCAAGTTATAAGTTACTCCAGCTACAGCATACCAACTCATTTAAAGTGAGAGGACAGTCATAAGATCAGATGGTGAACAGCACAAACTTAGCAGGCCATTCCTAAAAATGGAGACTAAATCAACTAGAATTTCTCATGAAAATTAACTTCTTATGAGAAACTTAATTCATATAGGAGTTGGTTTTGGAGTTGTTCGGTCATGTGATTTTGGGCGTTGATTTGATCGATTAATTGCT
>JAUZJE010000406.1:0-537 GCA_032886695.1 'Waltheria sp.' little leaf phytoplasma | reverse complement strand
GAATTGGATCAAATGAGGACAATTGGATTAACGAGTGTAAACCTCGATTTGAAGAGTGAGTACCATGTCGTTAAACTTGATAGTGACTAGAGATGTCAATTAAAGAATCGAGGAAGATTGACATATAAGTTTCTTCCTTATCAATGGCAAAGTTGGAAATGTTAATTAAATGGCTAAGAGTGATGAATAAATAATCCTTAAATACCAAGATGAGGCAAGGAGATAAGAGTTGCATAGCAAAGCATGGTGAGCTTGTTTTAAAGGTTGAGGATGAGAGTTAAGTAACTCAAAGAACCATGGTTGACTTACTAAATTAGCTCATTGTTGCTAATTTGTGATTAGTTTTAATGAATTGTGTGACTGGAATAGACATGAGAGTGATCTTTTGAATACGTGGAGTTCTATGGACCATTGAGCTCGATAAGGATCCTTGAATCACACTATGATTTTTAGTAAAAGAATTTAGGTCCACCCCTGAAAGGAGATGGTCGGTCTAACAAACGAAAGAATGTCAGATTAGAGCAGATCATAAAAGCG
>JAUZJE010000405.1:0-539 GCA_032886695.1 'Waltheria sp.' little leaf phytoplasma | reverse complement strand
ACGCAAAGTTGCAACGACCAAGTAAAGAAACAGGCAATCAAAAAAAAAAGTAAAGAAACAGAGCCGGCATTTACACGAATATTCACCGTATTCCATTTCTTTATACCCTTCCAAGAAAAACTCCCTCTTCCAATCATATATTATTCCTTGCACCATACGCTTGCAAATTTATTTCCCCCACATAAAGCCATAGCCGATGACAAACCCCCTCACATCATCTCCTTCACTAATATATTTTTTTGTAATTATGTTATCTTTAAATTTTAATATTGTATTTAGAATCTTAGATGAAAATGTTAATTATATTATATTATATGAATTTAATTCAAATACAGAAATGTGACATAAAAAGGGAATAAAAAAATCTTTAGCGGACTTCCACGGATGGGGGAGTTCAACGTTAATTGGTAAAGAGAAGGAAAGATAAGTCAGAAGGGCGACGTATGGGTATGGCGGAAAAAGTGAGTAGTTGAAGCCGAAAGCGAACCTTGCACTGCACCCCAAAAGTATTACAATTAAATAATTGATTAATAATCATT
>JAUZJE010000404.1:0-541 GCA_032886695.1 'Waltheria sp.' little leaf phytoplasma | reverse complement strand
AGTCACGAAGAAAAACTTAGTTATCCTAAGTCTTTCAAAACTGAAGATGATATGTGTGAGTATGATTTTTCTTGAGCTAGGCCATCCTTCTATATGTATATAGTTATGTATATACTTATATATATATATTTATATATATTTTGTAGTTGTGCCTTGTGGACAGGCACCGAGTGAGAGAGTTTGAGAATGGACGAGTAGTCCATGTCTCCTGATGGCCTAGGGTGTTAGTTTATTTTCAGACCCGCTAGTGGATCTCTAGAGTCCCCAAGGCTAGCTACCTGTGGGGATCTATATGGAGATCGAGATGGCATTGTTGGCTCGCCTTTGGTCGAATTTATGGGAGTTGTTTTAGAGAGGCCCTCGTCGGGCTTGATTATGGTCGATGCCTCCAGACCTATTATTTTATTTTATTTTTCTTAGTATGTCTGTGGGTGCAGCTAGTGTTCCCATTTTAATTCCCCTCACTGAGATCTGTTTATCTCACCCCTCTATTTTCCTTCCACTTTCAGGTAGTGAGTTGGACGATTTGTGACGTCTCGGA
>JAUZJE010000403.1:0-541 GCA_032886695.1 'Waltheria sp.' little leaf phytoplasma | reverse complement strand
AAGATTTAGGTTATGACTTTATTGCTTATGTTGCGCTAATCATCAAATCAGAAATATGAATTTCTTAAGATGGCCAAATTGAAATATTTGATACTTCTACTATGTTGTTTCTGATAACAAAATCTGTATGATGGTTCACAGCAGAATTGATGTGATACTTTGATTTTAAACTAAATTAAATATTGCTTTCAAATTTACTATTATTAATGGAAATTCGATTGAAAATTGCTTTACTATGACAACTCAGATTACAATTGCTCAAAACCATGTCCAATGCTAATTCAAAATCTCTGTACTTTATTAAAATCTAAAAATTAATAAGAACTAACTCTTTTAAAGCCAAAACTATATCAATTACTATAATCCCATATAAAGTTAATTTCTTTTGCATAACACACATACATAGCCAAGTCAATTTATTCGTTTTAATCATATACTAATTGCCATTTTTTAATAGAAATGCCATTTTTCAATAGAAAACGTTAAAATTCTCACTGATCTAATTACTTCTGTTGTTATCTCTATCATTTTATCGCAGGGC
>JAUZJE010000402.1:0-543 GCA_032886695.1 'Waltheria sp.' little leaf phytoplasma | reverse complement strand
CTGTAACCATACCAATATAAATAGGTAAAGCACCTTTGATACTCAAATTTAAATTATTAACTTCTTTAAAAGTATAAATCATTTCCGAACAAGAAGAAAAATATTAGTTAGCAGCTTGTTTAGGTAGATGCAAATTATATATATGCATGATGTCACATTCACCCATAGTTGCTAATAATCTTTAACTTTTGTTTGAAATTAGAGATTGCCATATGTAAGACAAAGTGATGGAGTGGATATTGATGCAAACATGAACATTGGGGGCCAAAGGTGTGGAAAGGGACATTATTATTCTAGAACAACAAGACCAATGAAGTTGAACACCAACGTTACGTATCAACTATCAACGATGCTGTTTCCTCTTTTTATTATTGTAGCCTAGTCGAGTCAACTATTCAACTTAATTTTTTTTTTGAGAGTTACTATTCAACTTAATTTAATATACATGTGAATGTAATGTGCCAACCAAATTATATTGTTCAGTTTTAATGTCCAGAAATTAATTAATTATTTAATTACTAATTCCCTGTTGATTTTTCCAAC
>JAUZJE010000401.1:0-544 GCA_032886695.1 'Waltheria sp.' little leaf phytoplasma | reverse complement strand
TTTCAAAGTAGCCTTTTAAGTCAATCTTGACTAAGTAATCAATTCCTTTAAATCTTTGTTTGACGCGTTTGATATTCCTAAATTTTTTATAATAAGAATATCCTTTATCATTTTAAGTAAAACAAATCGGGGGTTTCAATTTCTTAACTTTGATACTTAATTTAGGTGAACAATTTAGCTTGTTTTAATCCAAGTTATTAAATTTAAAGTAATGCCACTGCACCGGGTTTTTCTAACTCAATTGATTAGTTCATGTGTACTTGTTTTAGAGATTTCGAGAATTCAATTTATTAACAAACAAAGTAAGAAATTAGTACATCCGGGCGTTTGGCTCAATTGTTGGTGCATACTAGTCCGATCTAGAGATCTGGGGTTCAAATCTCATTAACCAAAGATTTAATAATAAAAACTTGTATTACTAGGAATTAGTATTTTTTATATATAAAATCATTTGTATGAAATAGTTGCATGCAGGGTTGACTTTTGAGGTTTCGAATCTTCTGTCCCTGTACCCTCCTATACCCCAATTAGGTTTAACCACACC
>JAUZJE010000400.1:0-544 GCA_032886695.1 'Waltheria sp.' little leaf phytoplasma | reverse complement strand
GTAAATTGAAAAAATTTCCGATCATAAAAATTTAAAGATTCTAAATAAATTCTTTGGCCTTCTTGATATAAAATATTTTGTACTAAAGAAGTTTTTCCGGAAAAAAAAAAAAGTAAGACAAAGCTCCTGCTACACTAAGTCTTGCAGTTGATATTCCTGAAAAATTATAACTTTTAAGCCTAAATACCTTAGCATAAAAGGCAACAGAGCCAATAGTCAAAAATGAAGAAACTGCAGAGATTAAAAGAAATACGGAAAAAATGCCATTCTGTTCAGCCTCATACAACTTATAATTAGGACAAAAGGATCCACCCAAACCTGAATACTTCTTTTATAAAACTTACAATATTCAAAGCCATCTCCTATAAAACAATGCCATTTTGACTTGTGTGTGTGTGAGAGAGAGAGAGAGCAAAAAAGGCACCGTGCCACAACAGCCTCTAAGTAACAAACCTTGGATGACAACTCAGCTTCAGCATCCGTACTCCTATGTACTTCTTCACGTTCATCTTCATCTGGTTTGAGACCACTCTGCACATTTTGC
>JAUZJE010000399.1:0-544 GCA_032886695.1 'Waltheria sp.' little leaf phytoplasma | reverse complement strand
CATATGTATGTACATATATTTTTCAGTTTAAATGGAATTGAATTTGAAGAGAAGGACAAGTATTAAATCTCTCAGTTTTATTAATTCCCACATTTTATGAATGGAGAAACTTTTATTAAGAGAGTTTACCTGTTTGTAGACCGACCCGACTTGAATCGGATAAAAAAATGAAAAAAAAAATCAATAACTTACAAATCTTTATACTTCTCTGCACTGGCTTCTCTTAATTCCTTGAGTTGCTCATGCTCTTTGGGGTAAGCACTGGTTTGGTAGATGTACTGTGATGCAAGAAAAGCATTGCATTAAACCTTTTTTTTTCTTTTTTCTTTTATCATTAAATAAAATAAAAACAAAAAAATAAATAAATTGCAAATAAAGAAAGTTAAACTTGTAAACATGATGCTAATTAAGAAAAATAATTAACTTGTATTAAGCTCAAGCACTATGCAGTTCTCTTTTTAAGGAGTAGCCGTTTGATGAACAATATTGAATTCTATTCAATGTTCGTAAAAGTTTAGTTTCTGGTGAAACCGTTGTTGACATA
>JAUZJE010000398.1:0-545 GCA_032886695.1 'Waltheria sp.' little leaf phytoplasma | reverse complement strand
GCCGCCGACCGTGGTGGAGGCGAACAGGTTGCCGTAGTCCGGCCGCGCCAGCGTGCGGCTGGCGGAGGCGCGGGCGATGACGTTGTCGATCACCTCGATGTTGAAGATAAAGGAACAATATCAGAAAAGGAAAACAAGGTACTACCAGATATTATGAGAAGAATTCTATAAAAGACACATCTGTACAAAATTATATAGGTGGAAGTAAAGTTCCTTTCAAGCTTGAGGGAAAGCATTTAGAAATGCCTATGGTGTAAACTTCTGAATGTTACCACTTGAAACCACTGAGCTAGGGTAGTGATTTTTCTATGGAGAAAAATAAATCTTGAATTGATTTCTTTCACACTGGTTGTGCTAATAGTCAGCTCCATTCTTAGAGATGATATCTTATTTAAATGGATCTTGAAAAGTCTATTCAACTTGATAGCTATCAAGGAAACGCCAATAATCTATCCGTATTGACATAGTAGTCGGAGGTTTTTTTGGTCCTCTCAGGGAGAATAGGAAAACTATTTACAAGGCGAAGGGAAGCAGAAAGATTAAAA
>JAUZJE010000397.1:0-545 GCA_032886695.1 'Waltheria sp.' little leaf phytoplasma | reverse complement strand
GCGTTTACACCTCGCCACAAATCGCGACTTCGAGGCCCAACTCCGCCATCGCCGCGGCCTTTGCGTACAACCCCAGATGCCGATAATCACTATTGATTATGTCATTAAATTCTATCTTTTCACTGTGAAATTTAGTATCAACCGCTTAAAACAAGGAATAGTAGTACGATTTACGAAAGAAGAGAACGATGCTGAGGGAAAACCAACTCGAACAGAAACTCCCGAGCATCTTGTGCAGGATGCTGGGGCGAAGGAAGAGGAAAGCAAAGAGCAAAGCAAGGAATCAGCTATTCATCAAGCAATGGCTACCACTCATAAGGCTGAAGAGATGGAGAAGGAAACGAGTCAGAAATCGGCTGATGTTTTGGATGATGCAAAAGGGAAGGAAACCGAAAAGGAATTGGATGATGCAAAAGGGAAGGAAACTGAAAAGGAAAAGGCAAATGCTCCTGCAAAGAAATGCATGGTGAAGGGACTGAATGAAGATAGGAAATTGGTAGTGAATATGGGAGCAGCAGTCCTGATCATTATGGGACTAGGAGTTT
>JAUZJE010000396.1:0-548 GCA_032886695.1 'Waltheria sp.' little leaf phytoplasma | reverse complement strand
TTCGGTGATGCGCATTGCGGACCGTACCTATGTGATGAATTTGTAGTTGGGTTGTTTTGTCGCAATTCTCACAACGTTCCGCTTTTAAACGGTCAGTTAGATTCTCATTGTCTTGAATGTGAAGGAATTGCAGAGTTTTCGAGCAAATTAATCCAAACCCTAGCTCCTCGAACCTTCATCGACCTCCGAACAGAAACCCTAGAAAAGGAAAATCAGAACCGGAGCCGAACAGAAACGGTGGATAAAACAAATTTATACTAAAAAGGAAAAAGCGAAGGCGAAGAGAAGTGATTTAAGGGAGAGGGGTTTCTTAATTTTGAGGGAATTTAAGGAATTTTTAGTAGAAATTGGGAATTTAAATTGGGAATTGAAATCAAAAGTAGGGAAGGAGGGAGGGAGGGAGTTTTGAAGCGGGAGCGAAAGAGAAAGGAGGGACATGAATGGGAAAAAAAATTACATAAATTGGCCGTCGAAAATATTTTAATTTGGTTGACCGGAAGAACCGGGATGTTGTGGGGAGGGGGCGATAGCCGGTTGGGGAATTTGGC
>JAUZJE010000395.1:0-550 GCA_032886695.1 'Waltheria sp.' little leaf phytoplasma | reverse complement strand
TTTCCTTTCAATTGGTGAAAGATAAATAAAGAAAAAAAATTCCGAAAATGACATAAAATTCCAAAAAAGTTCAAGAAAGAAAAAATAATGGATTCAAACATATAATTATAAGCTTATGGAGAAGCCTCATGGAGTTGGGATACACAGAAGGAAGAAGCTTATGATTTCTTCCCGTACTTTGAAGAATTATAAAAGAAAAAATAATGGATTCAAACATATAAGGGGGCCAAACTAATATAAAGAATCCAACTAAATTTTCAGAGGGGGCACAAAGCATACTATCCTTTAAATTTTAAGCATCAATTTGAATATATACAAATAATGAATAATGAATATATGTTATGAGAATCCGGGAGGGGCACATGCCCCCCTCAGCGTAACGTGGCTCCGCCCTGGTGATAACACCCCTCAAAAAAGTGCGCACAATGACTTAAGTGGCTAGACATAAATGTATTTTGAAGTCCTAAAGGATTTCCAATGATAATAATCTAATAGTTAAATTAGTTGCTATACGACCCTTAGGAGTTCTTTTTATATAGCCTTTTTGGAT
>JAUZJE010000394.1:0-550 GCA_032886695.1 'Waltheria sp.' little leaf phytoplasma | reverse complement strand
TATTATTTTTTTCTAATATGTAATTTTATTGTTAAAAGTAAAAAATCAAATATATAATAAGTTCAAGTGATAATATTTCTTTAAGGGGATTTTTTTAATATAATGCGTAAAAATAAAAATTCTCTAAAAACAAAAAAGTCAAAGATTTGACCTTGTCCTTATCGTCAAGAATTTCATCCGAAGAATTCTCCGGCAACTGCGATCGATCACCGCCACCGCCACCGCCATCCCCTCCTTGTGATGCAAAAAACCAGTAAGAGACGATCACAAACACCGCCGCGGCCATCGCCACTTTGATCTCCCACCACGACGGAACCAAATACTCCGCCACCACCGCCGGTTCGACCATCATAGAATAATAATACAGTTTTTTTTCTTTTAATTTTCAAAAAAAAGAAAATCCTCCTTTGTTTTATCTCCGTAATTATTATTAATTATTAATTATATGAAACTAAATTAAAAGAATTTTAATCAACATTGTGATTAGAATTAGAAAGGGTTTTATATTAGGGTTCTTTGATTTGTAATTTTGCACAGGAACAAAAGAGGG
>JAUZJE010000393.1:0-550 GCA_032886695.1 'Waltheria sp.' little leaf phytoplasma | reverse complement strand
TTTTGGTTTTATTTTCGGGAATAAAATCTAAATAATTTTTAATAATGTAATTTTGGTTAAGGTGAGGGTTAATTTCAACGCCAGTTATTTGCGTTGCTGGTAACAAATTATAAAATAGCAAGAACCTGAGACAACCCCCCTTGGGCGAAGACAGATTGCTAGAGACGTTGTTTTTGACATAAGGTTGGAGTGCTATTCTAGACCCCTGTTGCTTCTCCTTCTTCATCTCCATTGTCATTAATGTCTTTGTCTTTGGAAGCACCTCAGAATCAAGCCATTTCTTATGGCTATGCCTATGATGCATCTTCCTTTGCTATTTAATATGATGTAATGTAATGTTAATGTAGCAGCTTACAAAAAACAACTAAAACTAACGAGATGAGAGAGAAAGTGAGAAGATTTTGAGATGATGTAGTATTAACACTATGTCAATATTCTTTTTGGCAATCGCTAATCCGATACCAGTACCTTCGTAGCTGGTTCGATTATTCAATCGTTGGAAAATTACGAAAATACGGTCCAGGAATTTTTCGTCGAATCCAATGCCATT
>JAUZJE010000392.1:0-550 GCA_032886695.1 'Waltheria sp.' little leaf phytoplasma | reverse complement strand
GTTCGATTCCTGCCTCACGCATGCAGCCGTCCTCTGAGGGAGTGCTTCCTCCCGACAAGGGACCCACCCGGCACGAGCGAGGATTAGTCTGGAGATGTGGTTAAGGCTTAAAGGTGCCGCCCACTAGCGGGGCCCCTCCAGGATACCGCGCGGTCTAGACCAAAAAAAAAATTTAAGGTCAAACGTTGTTCACATATTTGTGTAAAAACCTTCACATTGACCGTGTATTAAAATTAAACGTCTATGTCATATTAATCATGAAGAAAATTCTTTTCAATATATATTAATTAATGATATGAGAACTAGTTTGGACTCTTCTAATGATAGTATTGGAAGTAAGTCAAGGTTGGTATTCAGTACATATCGAGAGGTTAAAGCCACGAAAGAAAAGAATCCTAATTATTGATCCAAGCTAAACTAAGATGTTTAGTTTCTGGTGAAACCGTTGTTGACATGATATATCAACTCCTTCTTTGATGTCATTGAATAAATAATAAATTACTTTCTTCTTTCGCCCTATAAGAGTGATTAACTCTCTCTTCTGGGTAAG
>JAUZJE010000391.1:0-552 GCA_032886695.1 'Waltheria sp.' little leaf phytoplasma | reverse complement strand
ATTCCTCGCCAAGTGATTGGTTTTGGCGGAGTTGTTCTTGTTGAAGATAGGTGGGTTCAGTTGTTTTTTTATCAACTGAACCATTATCAGGGGGTGTTAGGAATATCACTTATCCCTTCGTTGCTGGCTTTTGCTGGTAGAGTTATTTCTTCTTTATCTTCGTTATTATTAATTAAAGTTGATTCTGGATATGGGGTCGTAGTTGGGATTGAGGGATTTTCCATTTTATTCGTTAATTGTTGTGGCGGGTTAGGGGTTTTGGTTTCTTCACGATAAAATTGGTAAAGTTCATAAGTAGTGGCTGCTAAAGAAATTAAACCTAAAACTTTACTACTAATTTTCAGGATTTTACCGCTGACATTTGCGATTCGCGAAGTAGTTTGTTTTTGAATGATGGCTTTAGTTCCTTTTTTAATAGTGGTTTTCTTCCCGCTTATGAACCGATTACCTATTTTCCCGAGACCCAAACAAATTCCAATCACACTTAAAGCAGTAGCGAGATAACCAACTAATTTTGCTTTAGGGGAAAGCGAATTACCTGTTATTTTAGGA
>JAUZJE010000390.1:0-553 GCA_032886695.1 'Waltheria sp.' little leaf phytoplasma | reverse complement strand
TTTTGCCAAGTTCTAAAATTGCTATGTTTAACGATGTGCTAGATTATCATTTGAATTCAAATGTAGAACAAGGTTTTTTCTTTTTTAAAAAATAGTTATAAAATAGTGTAAAAAAATAAAGCCAAAATAAAAAAATTGAAAAATAATTGTGGCCTTTACCTCACTGAATTGCAATGTTTGATCGTGCTGATAACATGTTGTAATATAACTTACAATTATTATGAATACTTAAGAAAACAAGTGAGAAAGAGAGACGAGAGAATTGAGAGGAGATTTTTTTTTTGTCAAACTCCTCTTGGAGGCTGCCTATTTATCGACCTCAAATGTTACATAAGATAATAAAGATGAATTATTCTTTTGAACTTTAAATGAGATAACGAGATATGTAAATCTAAAAGAGAATACAATTAATAATTTATCCACAAGATAAATATAATTTCATAAAAGAATTTGCTGGACCCTTTGTATTGTATTTTAGCTATGGATTATTGGATGCCATGTTTCAGAGTCTGGTTTATTGGGTGATTGGTGCATTAGCTGATAAATCAGAGAC
>JAUZJE010000389.1:0-553 GCA_032886695.1 'Waltheria sp.' little leaf phytoplasma | reverse complement strand
CTGGAATCTACTCCACACGAGTAGTTTGTGCTAGTAACACAAATCATCCCAACTATCTAGGGAGCCAAAACACTCATGGCTTAACCCTTATAGTGGATGACTCACTCAACGAATTACCCCTCCACGGGCAATCTCACAACCACAAATTAGCATCCTAAGGTGCTAAACAACATTGAGAGTCAGTTACAAATCATTAACCTTCGCAACTTTTAACAGGATCCGGTACCAAGTCTGAGGATCCTTGTCAGTCATAAAAGTCTCAACTCCTGACAAGTTCTGCAATCCTCATCGCATCCGTACAAGTCCTAACACTCCTCACAACTAGCATCAGTGAGCTATCATGGTTAATTAACTAGGGATTTCTTGGGTCACATAACTCTTAATCCCAACCATTAGACAAGCTTACCACGCTTTTGCTGCGCCACTCTGAGGTCTTTGTTCTAAGATATTAGGCGCCGGATGCTTGGAAACTTGCTTGTCCGGTTCTGTGGGGGGCTAATTGCGAATATGAAAGAAGTTATTATCATTTCTTTTTTTTAAACCGCGTTAATCT
>JAUZJE010000388.1:0-553 GCA_032886695.1 'Waltheria sp.' little leaf phytoplasma | reverse complement strand
CTTGTGATAATTTTTCTAAAGCTATTTTAGCTGCTTGTTGTTCGGCGGATTTTTTGGTTTTCCCTTCCCCTTTGCCTAATAGTTGTTCAATATTTGAGTTGAATGGAATTCACAGACTTTGCCCTTCCCTCATATTTTGACAGGTTACAAAACTTACAGAGAGGTGGAAGCTACCTATGTTAAACACTTTGCTAAAGGAAATCATAGAAAATGAATGAAAGTTCTAAGACCACAAGCCAAAAAGGAAAGACATAGAATTACATTTCTCTATGGTAAAGACTAAAGATAAAAGACTTCATCTCATTCCTGAGCAGCATAAATCATCAGATATATATTCATATAGAGTTGTTCAGTTTCTAACTATTCTTCACTTGCAGGTTTCTTCTCTGGTTGCTCCATATGGTGGCCATTATTGAGAATATACATGCAAGGAATATTCTTCAGAGTCAGGGGCGCGAACAATACATGGTCAACATATTTCCACTTTACAGGTATAGTCACTCAAATGTAATTTCCTCAAGCATTGTTGATTCTTGGCAGTTGTTTGCTTGCT
>JAUZJE010000387.1:0-553 GCA_032886695.1 'Waltheria sp.' little leaf phytoplasma | reverse complement strand
AAAAGAAGTTGACTGGATCGATAGATATTTATAATTAATCTCTCACTGTTCCTGCAAATTAACTAGCAAGCAAAGGTATTGAACCCAAAAAAAAAAAACTAGCAAGCAAAGGTCTAGTAGCAACTTGGTCACGTGTTAAAAATGAAGCTTGTACGAAGCAAAGATCTTCTAATTTTGATGGAAACATTTTCCTTGAAACAATGACTTAATTTGTTTAATTTCCTCTGAAGACTTTCTTGTTTCCTAAGGGCGCGTTTGAATACCAACTCTGTAATTGAATTTGGGTGTAATTACAGGTAATTACACAGTTTGGCGCGTTTGACCAACCACGTAATTACTCGGTTACCTAGGAATTGGGTGTAATTGAAGGGCTCCAATTACACTCTCCAATTCTTAGGGGAGGGTGAGAATTGGATGTAATTACACTGTGTTTAGATAAAATAAAATCAGATATCAAAAATAAGAGTAAAGTTATTTTATTATCTCCTCAAGGAAATTTATTAACTCAATTTAAAGCAAATCAATATATTAATGATTTTGAACAATTAGTTAT
>JAUZJE010000386.1:0-554 GCA_032886695.1 'Waltheria sp.' little leaf phytoplasma | reverse complement strand
AAGGACTTCATTGTAGCTGTCTTTACGGCGCGCTAAAAAATTTTGATGTTTATTTAAACTATTTATAAGATTATTTGAAGAGCCCTAGAATCATGGCAGTTAGCGACGATGGTGAAGGAGACGACATTTTCTTTTTCGAGTCTACTGTAATTTCACTGTAATATTTAAGGAAAGGGTGCCAACATATCTTCTTCTTCTTCTTCCTCTTCTTATTTTACTTTTAGCTTTCAGTTCAGAGCTGAGTGTTTGTTTGTTTTGTTTATTTTTATTTTCTGCTCATTGATTCGGTCAACGACCAATATGTGCGTGATTTTGGATGTTCGTTTTAGACCGAATTGATGAGTCCACGATTCGATATGTTGAAGATTGATGACGAATTTGGGGATTTAGCTCGTTAAATCAATAGGAGCCTCCCCTAAAAAAAATAAAAAAGATTAAAAAGGTTTTGCCTGTGCCAGGTGGGCCGTAAAGTAAATAACCTTTAGGGCGGACTTTATCGAAGTTAATTAAAGTTTGATTAGTTCGAAAATAAGTTAATAAATCTTCAAGTTCTT
>JAUZJE010000385.1:0-556 GCA_032886695.1 'Waltheria sp.' little leaf phytoplasma | reverse complement strand
TAGACAAATCTTACCGTGTGAACTATGAAGATTATAAATATAATACGTGTATGTCTCTTTTTATATTTGGAATAAACATAAAAATCACACTTTTAATGAAAAAAACACTAATTATATTGTTAAATATTATTTTTATTAATTTTTTTAAAAAATAAAATATATTTTTCATAAAAAAAATTAGTAAAATTATACAACCGCGCACATTGCTACGACTAGTATATGTTATTAAAGAAACACAAATACAACAAATAACAAGGTTGGGTTGGCTCAGTTGATTAATAAATTAAGAGTAAAAGTCCAAAAAAGTCCTAAAACTTTGACAATCACCAAATAAGTCTTAAAACTTTTCAACTATCGCCAAATAAGTCATATTGCTGTTAAAAAACGGAGAGTGTAGTACACTCTCCGTTAAAGAGAGTGAGTAAACCCAATAAATCTCAAAATAATCAACCTTATCAAAAATATAATATAGAACAAATAATGAATAAATTATTAAATTTTTTTAACAATCAAAAAATTATAATTTTATCTCCATTGGATGATACTCCAAAAAAGA
>JAUZJE010000384.1:0-556 GCA_032886695.1 'Waltheria sp.' little leaf phytoplasma | reverse complement strand
ATTTAATTTTTCATTTTCTGATAAACAGTGAGTAAAATCGCTTTTAAACCCTTGTATTATTCATTCTGACCAAGGCAAAGTTTATCAATCTCTAAAAGTACAAAAAGTTTTAACTAAAAAAGTAGTTAAAATATTTCAAATAATAATTATTAATACAAATAAGTTAATTTTGATTAGCTAATAATAAAAACATAATGAGATTTTTTATCATAACCATACTTTTCTAATTGATGTAAATTAAACATTTAAAAATTAAAAAAATATAATTGTACAATAAAAAATGGTTTATGCGTATAAATGCAAAGAATAAAGAAAAAAAAACAAAATAATAGTGAAAAAGAAAAACGGAAGAAAGCTAGCTGCAAGGGACAAAACTGTCCAAAATTTAGCTTTTCCTTGGGATAATATTTATCCCATGGTAGAAGAGAGGAAAAGGGATCTCTTATATTTGTACATAAAATATAAGCCAAGGACTATTTCCTCTAGCCTATTTTCTATCCAAACACAACTCGTCTGGATAGCAGATAAAAAATAGAGGATAAAATTTAAGAGATGA
>JAUZJE010000383.1:0-557 GCA_032886695.1 'Waltheria sp.' little leaf phytoplasma | reverse complement strand
AAAAACACATTATAAAGCTAAAAAATATCTTTTTTGCTTAAAAAATGATGGAGTTCCTACAGTAAGAAATAAAATTCATATTTGTAAATACTTGCTTCTTCTTCAACATGTTGATGATGAGGATGAGAAACCTCCATTAGTAGAGGAAGAGGAACAGCAGCATCAGCATCAGCATCAGCATCAGCATCAACAGCAACCACAGGAGGAGGAGGAGGAGGAGAAGGATTATCATGATGAGGTGCTTCAGGAGCATCAACCCATGGAATTAGGGTAGCAGCATTAGGATTAGGGGGTGCTACTACTGGATTATCATCATGATCAATATTAATATAATTATAATAATAATTACCATCCATTATTATATCATGATCAGCAGCAGCTCTGAGTAGAGTACTACTACTAACAGCAGCGCCAATGCCATGATCATTAACCTGCTGCTGCAGCGGATCAAGACCAACCCAATTTGAAGAATCTTCTTCTTCATGATCTTCTTCTAGTTGATCATCATCATCATCATCATCATCACTAGTCATCCAGTCTAGTTCATTGAAGAGTGC
>JAUZJE010000382.1:0-557 GCA_032886695.1 'Waltheria sp.' little leaf phytoplasma | reverse complement strand
CCAAAGTCTGATGCAAAACTGTGGCTTCTTAACAGGTGTTTGATGAATTGTCTCTGAGAAAGTTATTGATATAGTTATTAAGAAAAAAGTAGATTTTATAGTACATTCCTTGTTTCTTTAGCTTAAGGAAGAATTAACTTCAGGTGGATTTGCCAATGCGATGGCTGGCTTTAGGCTGCCCCCAATAGTAATCATGTCGTTAAACTGACTTCAGACATTGTTTAGATATTTAGCTTTCTTTATTGCTACTGTTCTCTTATTACATATCTACGCAATGGCACAACAACACAAACCCCAAGACCCTTTTGAGCATGCCATCGCTGATGGCCGCTGTCACTTTTCGCCCACGAACTACTTTGGTCTCCCCGACATCCTTGACGTCAATCTTCAGCAGCTCTACGACACCATGGAGCTCACTCTTCAATGGATCAAGATGTTCGGGCTTGCCCAAAGCATTGAATTGAAGTCCCAGTGAACGGCGGCCGTAACTATAACGGTCCTAAGGTAGCGAAATTCCTTGTCGGGTAAATTCCGACCTGCACGAAAGGCATAACGAT
>JAUZJE010000381.1:0-558 GCA_032886695.1 'Waltheria sp.' little leaf phytoplasma | reverse complement strand
GGGACCATGCAACGCCAGCCAGCTTTTCCTAGAGAAAGTTGATAAGCGAGCCCCGAAGGGGTTCTGCTAGACCCGAACCTACTAGACCTTTCTCTCCAGGTGCTCGGGGTTGACTAGGATTTGGTCCAGGTCTTCAATCTCAGGTCCCTTATAGGTCAGCGGCTTTAATAACTATTTGTCCTGCTTGGGTGCTGACTTCAGAGTCAGCTGGTAACATTCTCGGGCGGCTCGTTGGTCGTCCTAGATCACCTTCACTCCCTCCGGAGTCAGGAACTTGATAGCGTTGAGGGCACGACATTCATCTTGTGGAGCCAGTCTCTCCCAATAAGAAGGTTGTAGGCTGAAGGACAATCCATTACCTAAAACTTCATGGTGAGGTTGATCCTAACTGCCAAGGTGGTCAGATTAAAGTTTCCATATACTGTGTATGGCCGGTTGTCCAGGAGTCGTATAATGATGGCATGCAATAGTTCATGGAGTACCTTCTGATCAACAAATTTTAAAAAATGGTGATATTATAACTCTAGATTTAGGAATTAAATATAAAGGTTATTTTGT
>JAUZJE010000380.1:0-559 GCA_032886695.1 'Waltheria sp.' little leaf phytoplasma | reverse complement strand
CAAATAATAAAAAAATTACGTAAAAAAAATACTTATTAACGTGACATCAAAGCGTAATACAACAAATAGTAAAAATAACCGATATAAAATCCTTTCGATACAGAGATGTGAAAGGAACGAGGATAAACAGAGGTGGATTATGGTACACATAAGTAGTGTCATTTAGAATTGAAAACCAAATGATCCCAAATTGAAAAGGTAAGAAGAAAAAGTATGATAATGATCTTAACACAAAACAAAGAGCAACAAATTATTTAAGACATCTTTTTAGAGAAGCTATAAGACAATGGCAAGTGAAAGAAGTTGAAGAGAGTGTTGAGGGTAATAGAGTCAAGGTGAATGGAGGGATTTAGGGTATTGTGGGTGGCTTCCCCAGAGGGTGCATGTGAAGGTGATATGGGCCAGCAAAGCCCCATTGGGAGGAAGAGAGAGCACATGGTGTGGGGAGAGGCACATGGCAGAGGCAGAGAGGGAATCCAAAATTAACTAGTCCTTTTGATATGTATCAATATTTTTTAAATTTACCTGACAGTCGTGTCATTGCATGTTTAAAACAAAT
>JAUZJE010000379.1:0-560 GCA_032886695.1 'Waltheria sp.' little leaf phytoplasma | reverse complement strand
CTGATTTGTCTTGTCTTAAGCTTCTCTTAGAGATGCTTTGTCCCCATTTGGATTTTCAATTGTTAGATTAGAATTTTTTGTTGTGATGAATTACAAGCAATATTCTGTTTTCAGGTCTTGGTACCATGTATTATCACATTGAGTTTGCTGACAGATAGTTTCCATTAGTTGAACATTCTTATTATACTAGACTTTGAAAACTTTAGTTAGGCAGTCATTTTGGTAATCTCATATGTGGTTTGTCCTTTTTATGTTTGCCCTTTTCTTTATGTACCTATGAGTCTTCAATATGAAGTATCACTCCTGCTATATTTTCTCGTTTTCAATGCTTCAACTTTTAGCATTTGATAGGGCACAAGTGACATCGATCAATTAGGAAAAATATTTGCTGCTTTTGGGACGCCAACATCTTCTCAATGGCCAGATATGGTATACCTTCCCGATTATGTATTCGAACCCGAACTCATGGTTTTGGAGACCATTATGCTACCATTAACATCATATCCCTAAATAAAATATTATTTGGTACGGGTGACAGGACTCGAACCTGCAAGCTTAAG
>JAUZJE010000378.1:0-562 GCA_032886695.1 'Waltheria sp.' little leaf phytoplasma | reverse complement strand
AAGAAGAAAGTAATTTATTGTTTATTCATTAGGACCGCGTCAGCTAGGAATGATTTTAAGTTAAACTTTCACGGACTATGAATAAGATAATGTTAATGTTTTATTACACGGGTAAGAGAGGAAAGGCAACAAGCAATTGAAAGGTTGGAGTGGAAAATTGTGGGCAAAAGGACAAAGTACTTATGGGCCCACTACACTAGAAATAAATAAAATGATTTTAAGGAACATAGCTTTTGTAGTTAAAAGAATAATTAAAATATGTTCCTTTTCCAAGAAAGCTGCTATTAAATATTTTTTAAAAAAAATGTGAGGTGAAATATATATTTGCTCAAAAACAGAAGATACAAATATATTTTTGGTCCAAATGAGGAGATATATATGTTAGAAAAAATTTATACATACTTATTGATTATTACTATTAATTGAGCTATTAGATTAAATTTTAATCATTCAGATTATATTTTAATAATTTAGAATAAAATATAATCTAGTATGGTTATATTCAAAAATTATACTCTAAAATTATACTCTATAGCTAACGCACTGGACTCTTGATCTAATT
>JAUZJE010000377.1:0-564 GCA_032886695.1 'Waltheria sp.' little leaf phytoplasma | reverse complement strand
TGCCTGTGCTAGCTGTAGCACACGCACACAAATGGAAGAAAAAGTAACTAAACAATGAAGAAATAACGAGTCCACTCCTTTGGTACCTTATAAATCCCCTCCCTCCCTCTCTCCCACCTCGCTGTACTTTCGACGTGTGTGGTCCAATGCAACACTTCCTCCTTCTCTTTTTAATCTTTTTCAAAAGAGTATTTTTATTTTAATTTAAACTTCAAATCTTCTGTTCCCATTTTTCCTGTCCCAAAAAAATAAATAAATAAATAAATTACCATTTCATTGTTTAGCAAGGGAACAAAATGATAAGCATCAAATATTTTTTATTTCAATTATACTACCATTTTGATATGTTTTTTCATTCATATGAACTTTTCTACTTCATTTCATTGCTTTCTCCAAATTGGGGAGAGGGGGAATTTCTTTTAACTAGGAGTATTTGAATGAAATGGATAATGGATTCCACTCTACTTTTTTTTTTTTTTTAAACTATATATATAAGCCGAGATATTTTGAAAGTCAGAACCTCCTGCAAAATAAGAAATAATAAAATCATCAAAAGATAAAGCA
>JAUZJE010000376.1:0-565 GCA_032886695.1 'Waltheria sp.' little leaf phytoplasma | reverse complement strand
AAGGCATAATAGAGTCCTACATAACAATTAGGGCTAGGCTTGCTTTGCTATTTTGTATTCCGTTCCTACATTCCTGGGGGTGCTAATGGTTGGGTATTTGGATCTCTCTCCTAAGAAACTTAGCTGACACTAAAGCAACATGAGATCAGCTCTTTCCTCCTTGACCACTACTTTTGTAAAATGAATGCCACAACCAGAAATGTACTTCAGTGGTTGGTCCTAACCAAACTATAAAAGAAATCTCTATACTGTATCTTGTAAGACATGACATTTTTGGATAGTGGCTAAATTTAGTAACTGTTTCAGTGGCATTTTTATCCACTCCTCTTAGTTGATAATTTTTCTTGATATAATATGGAATTCATATTTTCACTTATCTTTGTATTTCATTATAATTATAGAATGGCATGTGCTTGTCCATCGGCAAATAGTAAATGTTTCATTTAAGTCGATTTTGACAATATAATCTAGTCCTTTAAATCTTTGTTTGACGCGTTTGATAGCATCATGGCAAGATTTTTTGGTTCTAAATCCAAAGCTCCATTCTGAAAAAATATTTTCAAAA
>JAUZJE010000375.1:0-565 GCA_032886695.1 'Waltheria sp.' little leaf phytoplasma | reverse complement strand
CTTCATTAAACTGAGAACAAAATGAAGGAATATTCACTTGAGCTTGTCCTAAAACAGGTCCTATAGGAGGAGCAGAGAGCTGTTCACCCCTGTGTGTGTTATATTTCATCCTAGTATTTTGCCTGTGTCTGAACTCTATGAAGCTATTTCTTATAGGCCCATTCTGTCTATTTCTATGCCCAGGGGGCGCCGATGTGGCGGCGGAAGGGCACGAAGAACGGCATGTAGGAGAGGCGGCCGTCGAGGCGGCGCAGCCCATCCTCGCCGCGGAGGAGACCGTTCGGCGTCGCCGGAAGGGTGTCGTCCATCCACGGGGACGGCGTGGCGGCCGGGGGGATGCTGACGCGGACGAGGTAGGTGGTGCCGGCCACGACGGGATCCTGCGCGAGGTGGCAGACGCTGTCGGTGCGGAAGGGCGGCTCCCTCGTTGTCAGCGACGTGCCGCAGACGCCGCCGATCGATTCCCGGACGGAGAGCAGCGCGTTGTTCAGCGCGCCCGCGGCCAGCCAGGAGGTGGCGGCGAAGGCGAGGGTGGGGATGACGTAGCGCCGGAGCCCGTCCCAGA
>JAUZJE010000374.1:0-565 GCA_032886695.1 'Waltheria sp.' little leaf phytoplasma | reverse complement strand
GGGTGATTCATAAATTCGGGTCATTTCGGGTTCGAGTTTAAATCATTTCGGGTTCAGGTTTTTCGGGTTAGCTGCTCGGTTAATTCGGGTTATTTAGTACAAAAATACTATTTTTTCTTAAAATAATGATAATTTCGGGTTAAATTTTCGGGTTATTCGAGTTTGAATCATTTCGGTTTCGAGTTAATTCGGGTTTGATTCATTTCGAGTTCAACTCATTTCGGGTTATGAATCACTTCGGTTTTGAATCATTTCGGTTTCGGGTTCATTCGAATTTCGGGTTGATCAGGTTTCGGTTGTTGACTTTTCTTGGTCAAACCAGATCGGGTTGGGTTTGAGTCCGAGTCACGAATCAAATTTTCGAGTTCGGGTCAGATTTTGCCAGCTCTACTGGCATCCTGTTTGCTTGGTTTAAGGATTTCGCATTGCAAATATATATCATCAATGGTTTCATTGTCGATTCCGGGGGTACCCGCTCCCCTGTTAGCCGCGATTTTATTAAATGCTGTTAACGTATTGTAAAAGTTATTCATCCCTTGTTGCAGTTCTCTTTTTAAGGAGTAGC
>JAUZJE010000373.1:0-566 GCA_032886695.1 'Waltheria sp.' little leaf phytoplasma | reverse complement strand
TTCAACAAATAACGCAGTTAAAAAAAAGTTTTATTCACGAGAAAAGCTGAGATATTTCCGAACTAAATAGCGATCGAGATGATCATTAATATTATTAAAAGTTGTAACAAAATAAGGGTTCAGTGCGTCCGGCTTTCCATAATCTTTGGCGGTGCGCATTGCGGATCGTGCCAATGTGATGAATTTGAAGTTGGGTTGCTTTATCGCAATTCTCACAACTTTCCGCTTTTAGACGGTCAGTTAGATGGGTACGACCTTGGAATATAAATTTATTAATGGTAATGTCCGGGTTTCCCTTATAGTTACGCATTTTTTTAATCCTGTCCCAAGAGTAAACATCCCATGGTTCGTATTGGGTTTCCCCTTTATTAGAATAAGAGATACCCCAAGTTGAACCTATTTTATATTTCTTTCGAACTCTGGCAATTGACGTTTTCTGTTTCCTTGCCAGCGTTTTCAAACAGCTATATTCCGCTAGATAACTTAAGTGAGTCAAAACACTTAGATTGTTAGCTAAACAAAAGTATTGGATAACTCCTCGGACAATTGTTTGATAGGTTCGGATT
>JAUZJE010000372.1:0-567 GCA_032886695.1 'Waltheria sp.' little leaf phytoplasma | reverse complement strand
CAATCCATTATGTTCAAACACCTTGCTAATGCAAAGAGAGGTAATTTTCATATTTCTTTTGCTCCTGTTATGCAAATTGAGGCCCCAATTCTTTTTAGTTTAAAGCAGCTATTTGGTGATCCTGGACCGCACAAATTGGAAAACAAACATTCTTACATGCCTATTAATCCCATATATCTATTTCAGTCTTCCACATTGTCCCTATAATGCCTCTTCCATATTGTCGCTATAAGGGCTAATGGAATTACGCTTTTCAAGGTGCGAGAGGAAACAGTGAACTTACTCGGAAAGCTTTTCATTATTATTGCAATTGTCTACTTTCCTCTAATTTAAAGCCTGAAAAGTGGGTAATATGTTGATTATTTTAAAGTTTTTTTTCCCCTTGAATCTAATTTAGTCCTCTTCTTCTTTGAACGTGACTTTCAAGTGGATTCCTTCTCATTGATATTATTATAGTTTTGAATAAAATAGATAAAATTCCTAATCAAAAAGAACGTATCATGTCGGAATTATCTGAATATAATTTAATTCCTAAAGAATGGGGCGGAGATATTTTTTATATAGAGA
>JAUZJE010000371.1:0-568 GCA_032886695.1 'Waltheria sp.' little leaf phytoplasma | reverse complement strand
CTTGGTAATGTTCGAGGGCTTTGTTTAAACCTAAAATCCCTTCTTGTTCTAAATCTGCTCGAGTTAAACAACGCGGATAATATTTAAATTGATAAACTATTTTTTTGACTATCCCAAGGCTCACAATGGCAAGGAAAAGAATTTCCATCCATGAGCCAAGTACTAACGATTAAGGTTTCTGCACTTACCTCTTCCATTTACCGTTAGTGATCCCAAATAATCCTTACCCTCTCAAAAATTTAGAGATCTAGCCAAGGGTTAGGCATCCAAGGACGATCCTAACCGCTAGTCATGCAAAAAGAATTTTGAGCAATGGAATGCTCTAAGGATCCCCACTATGGACCCCACGCCACCAGGCTTCACAGACCATCACCTTTTAGCATTTCAGTCCACTAAATGTTAAATTCGTCCACGTTTCCATTCGTGGAATAGAACACAATCTAAAAAGGCTGCTTCTCTTACCCTTAAGACATAAGGCATTTCAAACTAAGATGAAATCTTTTATCGGTTTGGGATTATCTGGTGATCCTTATTCAATTTCATTAAATTAATTTTACTTATTATTCTC
>JAUZJE010000370.1:0-569 GCA_032886695.1 'Waltheria sp.' little leaf phytoplasma | reverse complement strand
CATATTTACAGATGATTTGAGCTTACAAGTTTTCATAGAACACTTACAGGCCCTTGCGGTACAGAGCTAATTTAGTGGACATCTTATATACAGCCTCTCTTCTTAAGGAGATGAACACTTCATACTGAAATAGAGAAAAACATAATTACACATGCTTTCTGCCTTGTTATTGTCACAACAGTAGTCAGGTAAAGCTTCTTGCAATTTTTGTCCTTGTAATTGTGAAATTAGGGCCACAGAGATTGCTTTAGAGATGTTTTCCAAGTTGAGTGAGTTAAAGCAAGCCTTATTGGTCTATGATCTTTCCTGTCATCTCGGCTCCCGTGCTTTTTATCTTTTGTTTCCTTTTAATTTCTGTTTCTTGTAAACTAGTCAACTTTTGAATGAACAAGGAAGCAAGTGATCAATGGGCCATGATATTATCTTGTGGACACACTGAGTTTGGTATATTGGCTCTGCATCAAAAATGCCTGGAACAACTCTTAACTCCCTATTTTGAAAATATTTTCTCGGAATGGAGTTTTGGATTTAGAACCAAAAAATCATGTCACGATGCCATAAAACGTATC
>JAUZJE010000369.1:0-569 GCA_032886695.1 'Waltheria sp.' little leaf phytoplasma | reverse complement strand
GTGGTGTTTGGGGATGTCAATCGAAGAGTTGAGAAGGATTGGCATTTTGCTTGTGCTGAATTATGAAGTTTGATAGACCCTAAAAGGTTCTCAGTGTGGGTAGACAACTCTTGCACGCTAGTTATAGTTGTGGTTGCCTAAGAAGTGGTAGCCTATGGTTAAGGTCATCCAACTATGGGAAATGAGTCTTATGTGATAGGACCCCCGAGTAGTTGGGATGATTAGTACCACTTGTGTGTGATTGAGAGTTGTGCTAAGAGTTGACTAAATGGTATGCTTGGCTGAGAGAACCATGTGCCAAGTGGGTCAATTTACAGTCAACTTCTGTGAATGACTGTGAAGGCAACAGATCAGAGTTGCGCAACAGAAGAGTGGTGAGTTGGTTATTTGGTCAAGAGTGGAATCAAGCAACCCAATGAGCTTTTGAAGAAATGATCAGGTTGACTCACTATCGCTGTTGTAGTTAGACTTGGCAAGTTGAGTAACGAGTTAGAGCTAATTTTTCTATGGAATTTTTTAAATATGAAAAAGCTCCTGATCATATTGCTAATAAAATTATTGAATCACGT
>JAUZJE010000368.1:0-570 GCA_032886695.1 'Waltheria sp.' little leaf phytoplasma | reverse complement strand
TATAAATTTATCTATTAAAAATAAATGGGGC
This sequence comes from 'Waltheria sp.' little leaf phytoplasma, assembly GCA_032886695.1. Lineage (GTDB taxonomy): Bacteria > Bacillota_I > Bacilli_A > Acholeplasmatales > Acholeplasmataceae > Phytoplasma. The sequence goes on along the minus strand of JAUZJE010000368.1, from coordinate 539 downwards.
AAATTATTTAATAATTATAAAATTCATGATTGGTTATATTCTCGTCAAATTTATTGGGGATAACCTTTTACTGTTTATTATGATGAAAATAATAAAATTTATTTAATTTCTTCAAACCTTAGTTAATAGGCCGTTGAACAAAACAAAACATGATAATATGTTAAAAAAACACCAATGAAATCATAATAATAAACACCAATCAAATTAATTAGAATAGTTTTGTGATTTTAACATAGCTGAAAAAAATCTAAACTTTTTAATTAATACTATGACTTACGTGAAATAATTTCTTACATATGATGATTTAGGTGAAGGGTAATGTATTGCTTAAAACTTCAAATATTAGGCCTATATAGTTTTCTTTTAAGTGAATGATTAATTTTTATTGAATCAAATTTCACAAATGATCTGGAATATATATCGTTTCAACTACAAAGGTGAGCATGAAGATGAGAAGCCCGGGTTAGTCTATAGGCATCTACGTTTGCTTGCCTGCAAATATAGGCCTATATATATAGTTATCATTAGTTATATATTTG
>JAUZJE010000367.1:0-570 GCA_032886695.1 'Waltheria sp.' little leaf phytoplasma | reverse complement strand
ATCACCCCCCGCTCCTTGATAAACCAGGGAACCCCGAAGAAGAAGCTTCGTCCTCCTGGCCCCTTTAAGCTCCCTCGGATAGGCAACTGACACCAGCTCGGTGACTCGCCCCATCAATCCATTCAACAACTCTCTCGAAAATATGGGCCGCTTTTGTTTCTGCAATTAGGCTCCGTTCCAACTCTGGTCGTCTCTTCGGCAGACGCGGCGAGGGCCGTCTTCAAACCCCATGATGTTGCATTTTCCGGCCGACCAACTGATTCGTATGTAGCTAAGAAGTTTAGTTATAACTTGAACAGTATATCTCTGGCTCCTTACGGTTCATTTTGGAGGGAGATTAGGAAGATAGCGATATTGGAGCTTCTTAGTGCCAAGCGGGTCCAATCATTTCGTGCAGTGAGGGAAGAAGAGGTTCAACTCATGCTTAACCATATAGCCAACTCGTCAGGCCCGGTAAATCTTAGCCAGACCTTTGGGCATACCGACCATCAAAGATAGACTGATGCAAAAATGCCTGGAACAACTCTTAACTCCTTATTTCGAAAATATCTTCTCAGAATGGAGTTTGGG
>JAUZJE010000366.1:0-576 GCA_032886695.1 'Waltheria sp.' little leaf phytoplasma | reverse complement strand
ATCAGCAAAGCCATAAATGACACAGGAGATAGCTAAACCTCTCCACATAAAAGTGCAAGCCTTAAAAACAGTAAACTTCTAGGCCTCCTCTGTACAAGACATTCATATCTATCGAGGGAATCCAGCATTTGTACAAGACATAAAGCAAACTAAATAAACCTCTTCACCCCTTGAATGAGACTGAACATACAACTCCATGTCCTCAACCCAAAGGAAAGGAGAAAATGAAGCGCCCTTAGCAGATTGACTAATGAATCCACATCCCAAAAGATAAGCGACAACAACAGAAAACAGCAGGGCACCGTATATTTATAGTTCAAATACACTTGTCTGTTAATTCGGAGTCAAATGGGGAGGCAGAAACTAATCTTTTTTTGAAGAAACTACCATATGAACTTTGGAAATGGGAGACAATAAGCTTCCTAGACAACCGTAGATTTACAATTCATTATAAAAGCTACTGTAACATTTTTACCTAAAGCTAATTCACCTTGATAAGTAGAAGAACCGTCAGCAATAATATCTCCTTTATGAACATTTTCATTTAATTTAACAATAGGTTTTTGCAAAATTAAA
>JAUZJE010000365.1:0-580 GCA_032886695.1 'Waltheria sp.' little leaf phytoplasma | reverse complement strand
GGCTGATTCCAGGTTTCTTTTTTGATAAACTATCCAATACGAATAATAAATATTGATAGCCTCTGGACTATCCGTTTAAGCAACTTCCGAGACATCCCGTCTCAAGCAGCCAGCTCCGCACGCGTTGCATATAACCCCATATTTCCTCCAGGTTATCGCTGTGGTAATGCCCTGTCGCGGTGATGAACGTAAGGTGTGTATTGTTTACCTCCAGGATGTCGTCCGGAACGGGGTAGCTGCCGAAATCCGGTAATGTGCTCAGCCGGTAGCGGAGCGCCTGCACTTCGGCGGTCAGGGCCAGCACCCCTTCTTTAAGCTGCGCCTGCCGGTAACGGGCTTCCTCCATCTGCTGCGCGGCCGCAAACGGCTGCATCAACGCTACCACATGGTCACAGCGCGTCCGGACGCCAGCCTCCATACTGTTGAACCGGAATACCCGCTCGCAGGCGGCGATCAGGGCTTCGGCCGCTTCCTCCGACTGTTGCCTGGCCAGGTACAGGAAATAATGAAAGGCCTCTTCATCTTTTACCGCCAGGAACTTTTCGGCTGCCGCCAGTTCCGGCCCCAGCTGCGATTGCAG
>JAUZJE010000364.1:0-582 GCA_032886695.1 'Waltheria sp.' little leaf phytoplasma | reverse complement strand
TTGTAGTAATTCACATGCTGCTCTGCTTTGAGAGCAAATGCAGGTCAATGCAGTGAACAACAGAGCTACCTACCAACATAAAATAATTGACACCAATCTCTCTAAATTTAGCAAAGTTGAATACCAGCACTTTTGTCGATTAAAATGCACTGACAACTTAGCTCTCCAACCTCCATCAAATTAAAGGATTAAAAAGAAAAAAGAGTTCAATATCCTGGCTATCAGAAGAGAATTATAGACAATTCTGCCTCTGGGTAGATCTACCTGTTACAAATGATAATAAAGTGAATAAAATTAGTTTGATTGGGTGAGTTTATCACATGCAGTCAGCCTCCAAGATCTCTAAAAAGTACACCTGAAAAAATCAACAGTTTTAACAACTTAGAAACATAACATCTCAAATTGGTATATATATGAGATGAGGGGAAACACATACCTTGGACACCCTAGCTAGCTAGAGCAAGCTAGCGAGCTATTCGCTAGGCACGGAGACGTTAATGTCAGGGGATGGGCGATGGATGGCATGATGAGTGCGAATCAGCATGTCGCGGTGAATACGTTCTCGGGGTTTGTACACACCGC
>JAUZJE010000363.1:0-582 GCA_032886695.1 'Waltheria sp.' little leaf phytoplasma | reverse complement strand
TTCCTTTCCTTGCCCGAGACTTAAGGAATACTCCTTTTATCACCAAAGAATTTCCACTTCACTCAAGACTCATAAATGTCAAACACTGACACTTCATTTATGAGTCAACAGTAAACAGTATGGGTCCTTATCACAACCCATCCTCTTTACCGTTAGTGATTTTCCCTTCCTTACTAGGGTTCTTCAAACTCTTTAGCTATCACCTTACAGATTCTTCAATATTCATCAGTCTCTACTCATAGTTATCCAATCATTTTCAATCCTTTGACTATTAAACAATAGCCTCGACCAGCATCTTTAATCACACACTCACGTGCCCATATAGCACGAACAGAGTTTCATCCAAGCCTTAGACCTTCAAGGCTAATTCCACATTTACGCTAGTTTAGAAATCCAACTTAGGTTTAAAGATGAAATTTCTACCTTAAGCAACCCAAGAAGTCACTTGGAGTACTTAATGCTTCACTGATCCTCATACTCGATTCCCACATGCTTTTTTTAAATTTAATTTTTTTTTGATAAATTTAACAACATCATGTGATGAAATAACAGAAGTTTTATTTATTAAAAAAAATCCCTCCA
>JAUZJE010000362.1:0-583 GCA_032886695.1 'Waltheria sp.' little leaf phytoplasma | reverse complement strand
ATATTCCTGGTACTAAAAGTATTTTAATTGGTTTAACTTATATTTATGGTATAGGGATTAAAACATCTCGTAAAATTTACAGATAAAGTATGTGTTTGCTCTTCCTTCTCTTCACTGTGATATCAAAGGATTTTATATATTGAAACTGTTGTGAAGTCCTGCTGCACATAATTTCAAACTGATTCACGTTCCACTGAAAAAAGTAATTATTATTTCACGTCTGGTTTCATATGCCTAGGAGGCTTCAAAGGTTTATATTATTCGCTGACTGTATTTGCATAAACTTTGACTCTTTTATGCAAAGCTCTTATATGTTCCATTGTACTCTTAACCAATAAACATCTCATCCTTCATTTATTTTAATGCTGTAGCGCGGTGATGAAGGTCAATTAAGTGCTGCATATTCAGCTGAGATGCAAAAGCTCCCAAATGTGAGGTGACTTTCTACATTCCTATGTATTGAAGTATTTTAGTTAGCTACTGATCTTCTATGTTGGCTTGTTGCTTCATCTGGCTAACTGCTAGCTGTCATGGTATTTGCTTAGCATGATTTCCATGAACAACAATTGATTCTTTGATCATC
>JAUZJE010000361.1:0-583 GCA_032886695.1 'Waltheria sp.' little leaf phytoplasma | reverse complement strand
CATGACTAATCCAGAAATCCAATTAGATTTAAAAATAGTAGAAGATAATTGTTTGTTTAAATTTTGAAAATCATTAATATTATTCTACTTTTTTTGTCCTCGGTCCTCCTCTTCCAAATCCTCCCTTATCCTTCTAACGGAAGTTGAATTTGACCTCAATGCCAGATTCTACCTTTCTTGACGGTATTAATCAATTTAACAAAATTAAACTTAATAAACCAAAATTCAAGAAATTATATATTGAATTAACTCAATTACACTGAACCCAATTAGGGTGTGTTTGGTAAACTCTGTGCGTTTGACTCCAGTTCATTTTGCATAATAAAATGAGTATAATTTCAAAAAGGTACTCTGATAGGTTCAGTAGTGAAATGAGTGTAATTTTAAAAAAGTAATTAAACACACCGGAGTCAAACACACCACACCGACCTTGTGAAATGTACCCTTAAAAGGTTTAAACATAAGGAGATTGCTAAGCAACCCCGACTTAACTGAGGGTTGGAGACCCACAGAACGTGGCACAGCCAGGGCCACAAATACAAGGCGAAGCTAAACGGGGTTAGGTAGTTGTATCAGTTTGCAA
>JAUZJE010000360.1:0-584 GCA_032886695.1 'Waltheria sp.' little leaf phytoplasma | reverse complement strand
GAAAATTATAAAATATTTCGCTAATAAAGAATATGTTCATAAAGTTGTTAAAGATCGACAAAAAGTTTTCAATGAAAGTTTAGAAGTTTATGTTGTGGATAATAAAAACAAACAAAAGAAAGAAACGCACAACTCCCAGTTGCTTGCTTAGACGTTTGTTTGTCTGTCTGTCTGTGTTTCTTGCTCTTTGGTTTGCAAGCAATTTGCAAAGGAAGGGTGGTTGTTGTGTGGTTGATGAGTAGTGAGTGAGTGAGAATGGAAGGAGGGGTACACCCGGGCACTGATGCATCTGCTTTCAGGGAATGTTTCTCTCTAACATGGAAAAACCCGTATGTTCTTCGCCTCGCTTTCTCAGCCGGGATTGGTGGCCTTCTCTTCGGCTATGACACTGGTCAGTACTGGTCACTCCCCCTCCCTGACTTCTTCATTTTTCATTCCCTTTACTACTTACATACAAACATAAATGCTATGCTATGCTTCATCGCTTCCTTTTTCCTTTTTTTTTTTTTTTCTCAGAAGGAATTAAATTAAAAATCTAATTTAAGTTTGGTTTGGTTTGCAGGTGTTATATCCGGTGCTCTCCT
>JAUZJE010000359.1:0-584 GCA_032886695.1 'Waltheria sp.' little leaf phytoplasma | reverse complement strand
GTTTTAAAGACGCTTATCATAATGCTGGCGCTAAAGCTATATGCGAAATAGCTACTCGAACTAATGATGTTTCAGGAGATGGTACAACTACTCCTTGGAAGAAATTGATGATCCAAATAAGCAAGCAACTCCCTGCAATATTCACACAATATTCAGCATCTCCAAAACAAGGAGAAATCTGGTTAGTCGACCAGCATTACCAATAAAAATTTGATTGAAAACTGAAAAAAGTAACAACTCCCCACTGGTCAATTGTCATAAAACAAACACAAACACCAGTATCATTCAACCAATTCAACCAAATTAGTAGGCAAAATTATTCTAAGCTAAACCCAATAATATATATTTATTTTCCCTTTTACTTTCCCTTTTCTTCAAAAAAATATAGTAAAAAGGAAAGGAATGGCTCATAAATGTATTTGTACTTGTTTAAGAAACAAAATTTGCTCGTGCCAATAGTTTAGATTGCAGCTATGAGGCATAACCAAAGTAGCTTGCAGGAATACTCGTACCTTGAAATTGATGACAGGCTTCATACCAACATCAATTTCTGAAAAAGATCCATACCTTCACTTTAGATATAT
>JAUZJE010000358.1:0-587 GCA_032886695.1 'Waltheria sp.' little leaf phytoplasma | reverse complement strand
GCCCCCTCTCCGACTGCTTTTCATGCTGGCTGGTACATTGTCCTTGACTGGAATGGCTTTTGTCATTTATGATCTTATCAAAATTTAAGCTCAATTCATCAAAAAGAAAACAAATCTAAATATCTAACAAAGTCTCCAAGGGCTTAGTCACTTTTCTGCAGCTATCTACTTTCCAGTCAACTATCCTTTTTCACCGAGTCTGCAATCTCTTTGTTAAGATAAAATATGAATATAAATCACCTGATTCTAGAATAATCCTCACATCTCAGTAAAATCCAATTAATATTAATAGTACATTGCCAATTTGCAAAGTTGTTTGTTTGCATGCATTTATTTTATAGCTCCAATTGTTATGGTTTTCCAAAGTTGTGTTTGTTATGCCAAAAATGTATAATACTGTATTGGAATCTGTTAGTTATCCACCCACTTTGTAAATTCCCCATGGAGAGCAGAAGGTTTGAATTTCTAAAATATAATTTCACTTCACTAAAAGGAGAAAAAATTATGGAATATTGGTTTTTTTATTAAAAATAATCTTTCAACAATAGCGACAGATTTTGATCAAAGTAAATTATTTTTACCAGAAA
>JAUZJE010000357.1:0-588 GCA_032886695.1 'Waltheria sp.' little leaf phytoplasma | reverse complement strand
GTAGTTGCAAGTGGTGTGAAGAATTTGCAGGTATCATCCGAGGTACTGCAGGCCGAGCTTCATCTTTACTTCTTAGGCCATTTCAGGCTTACCCTTAAAACCATTCGGTGGCGGAGTCTTTTTGACTAACTACTTCATCGCAACCCGCTTTTAAGAACTGCTGTAATTCTTGAAAGTTTTCTTTCTCTTCCAAATGTTTTGCTATAGTTTCTAGGTTCTCTTTCTCTCTCAAATCATTTTGTATAGGCTAAAGTACATTAATAGAATACTAGACAAAAGAAAAATCAAAAGAAAGCGAGATCTTCATACCTCCTTTTAAGTTGAGGGAGAAATTATTAATATTATATTAATTTCACTCAAATTTTAGATAGTATAAAAAATAAATTAAGTTAGATAACTAATAGAGAAAACATATTGTATAGTTTTTTTCACTCAATTTTTATCTTTTACTTTACAAAAAAAAAGAAAAAAAAGTAAAAAAAAAAAAAGAAATTGAGAGTAATTTTATTAATTAAATAAAAGACATGTAAAAACAGATAGGCAGGGCCACACGGGGTACACCAGGCCCCGAATCGCCACGGGGTTGGC
>JAUZJE010000356.1:0-588 GCA_032886695.1 'Waltheria sp.' little leaf phytoplasma | reverse complement strand
AGTGAGCTAGCCATGAACAGGCTGAAGTGACGTGACCACGTCATGGAGGGCCGAACCATGACACGTTGTATTGGAGTTGATGAGACACTGTCTTATGAGGAGCAGCCTGTGAGGATCGTGGATCGACAAGTTAAGAGGTTGAGGTCCAAGGATGTAGCTTCAGTGAAGGTGTTGTGGGGTAACCATAGAGTCGAGGAGGCTACATGGGAGGCAGAAGATGCCATGCGGGAGCGTTACCCTCATCTTGTCGAGTAGTGAGGTAACTTCTGTTCATTAGCTTAAGTTTGGTTGCTCTCCTTTTCATGTTTATGTTAAATTCGGGGACCGAATTTCCTTAAGGGGGGAAGAATGTGAAAACCCTGGTTAGGGATCATTAGCTTGATCGTTAAGGAACTAGTTGGTGGCGTAGTTAGATTAATTAGGATGATTTGAATGCGTTAGAAAATGAATTAGGAAAATTCGTCGTCGCCGTTGCGTTCAGAACGGTGAATTTAGCTAAAGAAGCTTAAGTTATTTTTCGGCCAATTGGGAGCTGCCACGTGGCATTTGTTCTACTAAGGTTAAACTGGCCACGTGGCATGGGACCCA
>JAUZJE010000355.1:0-590 GCA_032886695.1 'Waltheria sp.' little leaf phytoplasma | reverse complement strand
GGAGAATTCCCCATATTATATATAGGTCCAAATATTAAACAGTTATAAAGTTTCACCAAAAAAATCAAGAAGAATCCGACCAATCGCTACTGTCATCACTGCTATCATCATGATCTTCGCTACTGTAATCACTGCTGTCATCATGATCTTCGCTACTTTCATCTTCATCATGATAATGATCTTCTGCTTGATCAACATGATCACTGCTCTCATCATGACGACTATGAGAATGATCTTCATCATCATCTTCGGCTTGATCAACAACATGATCACTACTACTGTCATCATGATCTTCTGCAGCTTGATCAACAACATGATCAGTAGTACTGTTCTCAACATCATCGTCATCATTTTCTTCTTCTTGTTCTTGTTCTTGTTCTTCTTCTTCTTGTGCTTGATCGACATGATCACTAGTACTACTGTCATCATCAATATCTTCTTCTACTTTTGCTTCCTTAACCAATTCCTCAATGTTAAGCAGCCTAAATTTCAAGCCATAAACATGTTGCCTTACTAGCCACATTTTCTGTAAGAATCCTAAAACTAAGTAATTAAATTTATTAATTCAGAAATAAAAGTCTGGATGGTTA
>JAUZJE010000354.1:0-591 GCA_032886695.1 'Waltheria sp.' little leaf phytoplasma | reverse complement strand
CCGATCTTGTGCTCTTTTACCTCCTTCCGCTTTCTTTTAATGTTCACTTGTGACTTTTAAATTTGTTTTATGGGGTTTTTTTATGCGGACCAACCTTTTTTTAAAAAAAAAAAAAAAGAATTCCAGAACAAATATGAGATTTTTTTCAAGATAGATTATTTCATTTGAGAAATGATAATTTTTTATTCATAATAATCTAAACCTAAGAATAGATATGAGAGTATATGGATGGGTTTCTTTCTTCCCATATCTAGCTAAGAATAGATATGAGTATATGGGTGGGTTTCAAATATAGGAAAGAGCTTCCAGAGAGAATAATATTCATTATATGTTACAGATAAAAATTTTCACGTACCGATCCCCTAAAATAAACTAAACATATAAATGATCCAAGTTCTAAACAATAAATTCAAACCCATCTGAATTGTGTCTTCCTAAAAGTAACACAATCAAGCATGTTGTTATAGAGAAATATCATGCAGATGATAACTAAATAAAGTAAATGAATCATCTATTTTAATTAGAAAAATTAATGGAATTGATATTGAATTTAAGTCTTTAGGTTATGTTAACAAGATAGATGGAAAAGGT
>JAUZJE010000353.1:0-591 GCA_032886695.1 'Waltheria sp.' little leaf phytoplasma | reverse complement strand
AAAATGCTAACTTGGTGCAGTCTCAAGTTGTGCAGGACCATATGAGTATGGATGAATACTATCCATCTACACAATACTTTCCCTCTAATTTCAATAACTGGACCTAAAGAGTTCTTTTTAGCTTTTTGCATCATCTTATTTTTCTTTCTTCTAGGCTAGAAGACATGAAAATTGTAGCATCTTGTTTTTCTTTGCATGAAAATTTGTAGCATCTTGTTTTTCTTTCATCTATGTTAGAAGACGGTAGGAAATAAATCAAAATAATTTTAATGTAATGGATACTTATTAGAATAGAATTTAAATATTCAGAGTTCTTTGACTTGTTACAGGTTGATCTTTCTATTGACGTGTGGTTAGAGTTGTGAGTTGTGGTCGTGCTAAAGAAAATATTTCTAAAATGCAACATAAAGAAACAATGGCATTCTAGTTTAAAATTTACCCAAATTATTTCTAAATTTCATTTCTCGTTTTTTAATAACATGCAAAACTTAAATTATAGATAAAAATTTTATGAGTTTATGTCCTTTTCATAAAGAAAAAACTCCTTCTTTTTCTGTTTCTCCGGAAAAAAATATTGCTGTTTGTATGGCT
>JAUZJE010000352.1:0-591 GCA_032886695.1 'Waltheria sp.' little leaf phytoplasma | reverse complement strand
GGTTTAGCAAATTTTTAAATAATGTTTTAGTTTTATTTAAAAATTATTGTTGTAAAATAATATTAAATGGATAAAGAGTTTTGATCTATCTAGATGGAGAAAAACTCAAGATGGATATTGCCGGACTTTTGGTGGGTTAGTGCTCGTCTATTGTTTCTCAATAAATGAAGTCCGTTGTTTTGTTTTAATAATAGTAAAATGGGAAATATGGAATCAAGACGGATCCAAGTTATCTACAAGTAGAACGTCCAATTATGGTAATAGCAACATGGCTGTGACATTACCAATATATAGTGTAGGTATAATGATGTGCTTCAGTTTGCTGTCGCTCTCCTAGCTATAAGTCCAATTTCAGACTAGCTAGTATTTGAATTATGAGCTTAAGATGAGGTATTCTTTGAATTTAAGGAACTTTTAGAAAGCCTTGCATCAATAAACCAGTAGCATATATATACATAAAATTATAAAAAAAAGAAATGTGGTACATATCCTGTTATAGTCGAGCGATATTGTTACTTTAACTTGTTACTTTCAATGATTTTATAAAAATTAATTCACAGCGTGAAGATCCAATTTTGGAGTGAAAATATA
>JAUZJE010000351.1:0-593 GCA_032886695.1 'Waltheria sp.' little leaf phytoplasma | reverse complement strand
TCCAAAAATAGAAGTTCGTCAGGCTGTAGAAGATTTATTAAAAGCAGGTTTAAAAATTACGGTTATTACTGGAGATTATGGTCCTACCGCTATTTCGATTGGTAAAAAAGTGGGTTTAATTCGAGTCATCTCGATCCCGAACGGCCCGAGGACAGGGATTTCGCCGAGGCCGTCGAGGCGGCGCGCCTGGAGGCGGAGACGCTGATCGGGCAGAGCCTCGTCTATCGCGAGACCTTTCTCGGCATCTCGGACATGAGCTTTCTCGGCCATGCACCGGCGGCGGCCGAGGCCGATCTCGTGGCGCGCAACACGCCGGCGCCCGATCTCACGGACGGTCCGGTTCCGGGCGCCCTGCGCTTTCCGGCGATCAATGTCGGCCCCTGGGGTCGCGATTATCATCAACGGCTGGAACGCGTGCACGCGCCCTATACGTTCCGCGACCTGCCGCGCATCCTCGACGCGATCCGCCGGCATGTTCTCGGCCCGGGAAAGGCGACCTGACGCTGTCGCCTCAGGCTTACGAGCGGGCGGTTCAGGACGGGTCGCGCCCATCGATCGAGAGATTGGACCGCGTGCGCTGGAGGAAGGCGGTG
>JAUZJE010000350.1:0-593 GCA_032886695.1 'Waltheria sp.' little leaf phytoplasma | reverse complement strand
GTCGTGACTCGGTGAACTAATTGTCATCATTGGTGACTTGGTGAAGTGAGTTGGCCAACTCCTAGAAACATAGCCCAATAACCTCTTAAAACTTACACAAATTATTTACACTGTATTTAATTAATTCCCAGGGTTTTTCTAATTAAATTTCACCTAATTTGTTCAAACTTGGAGAAATGGGCATGACTAAAAATTTGACATATTGCCTATAAACCTCCTATAAAAAATCCAAGCAAACGAAGGCAACAAGTAGTGTAACACTAAGAAAGAGTAAGGTGCGCTAATCATCCAAGGTGCGCTAATCATGCTTCTGTTGTAGCAGGGATTCTCAATCAGACATGCCTCTACTCAAAGATAATTTCTCTCTTTCCCATTTTTCATTTATATTGATCTATAGCTTTATCTGTACCTTTTTTTTAATCATTTTATTCTTGCCTAAGCTATAATAACTTTGGTCAGTTTACATTGATTATGCTTTAGAACAAGGTGTACGTTTTGCTTCTGCTGACATTAATGATTTATATCGCAGAATTTTAAATCGTAATAATCGTTTAAAAAGACAATTAAAACAAAATGCTCCTAGATTAATTATT
>JAUZJE010000349.1:0-595 GCA_032886695.1 'Waltheria sp.' little leaf phytoplasma | reverse complement strand
TTAATCAAAAAATATCGATAACTAGTTCTAAAGCTCAAACTACACGTGACGCTATTATCGGTATTGATACTTCTTCTTCTTATCAATTTATTTTTATTGATACTCCTGGTTTGATTCCCTGGCCATTTTCAGCCTTCCCTCAGCTAGAAACTAATCGACAGTGATGCATTGATTGGGGAAGTTTTTAGTGTGCTAAGACTTGGATTATCAACGACGATCTTAACCCTTTGCTTACGGAAACAGAAGCCTATTGTCTATGTTTTTCTCCAAATAAGGCCTAAGAAAATTGAAGTCTTTGACCTTCTAAATAAGATAAAATTATATTTTGCATCCCTAAGTAAATTAAAATTATTTATTGCCCCCTAACATCCAATCCTGGATCCGTCCCTGGAAGAGATGAGGAGTCTAAATGAGTCAATGAATGGATGTAATTTTTCTCATGTATTGCGAGCTAAGAATGATAGCTTACATGTTAGAGTCTCATGCGGTGATGAATAAGTTACACGCAAGGAAACCTTCCAATTTGTATCTTGGACATATTGTACCAAAATAATTTGACATCTTCTTAATAACATTTAGGGGCACTCCTTTTTGC
>JAUZJE010000348.1:0-596 GCA_032886695.1 'Waltheria sp.' little leaf phytoplasma | reverse complement strand
CAAAAAATTTCTATTTTCTCTGTATATCACTTAATTAATATGAAGGTAAATCATGTCGTTAGCCCTTATGATACATTATTATAAATATATGTGACTATAATTATTTATTTTATTCTCAAGTGTGATTTATATATTTTGTTGTGCAAATTTAATTATTTACTTAAGATATTAATACTTATATAATTACAAAATTTAAAATTTTTACTTAAACTTATAAATATAAAATAATCATATTGAAATTTATGTGTTCATCGCACATAGGTACATACTAGTTCATATATAATTTCAATTAAGTATAAACATTGATATATATATATATTAATTATATAAAACACAATTTTATTTTAAGTACAGAAGAAACAACATATTGCATTTAAGCTTTAACAAACAACATATTGCATTTAAGCTTTAATTTAAGTGGCTGGTGAATAATTAGTAGGTGAATTTGCTGCAAAAATAATATCTCTTGCAAAACCAGAACCTTATAAAGGGACAGGAATATTCTTGAAATCCGAAAATCAAGCTCCTCTTAACTTTGATCCTATTTTTCTCCCATTTCCACTCCGATTCAAGCTTTGAGCTAGTAGAACAGATTG
>JAUZJE010000347.1:0-598 GCA_032886695.1 'Waltheria sp.' little leaf phytoplasma | reverse complement strand
GCAATTATTTTATTAGAATCTGAAAATATTTTAATTATCTTTAACAATTTAATACTTGCGTGAGATACATACATACATATCTCATCGTTAAAACAGTTGAGGTTTGGACAAATTTAACTCAAGATTTAGCTTAGTTTGGCAACATCAGCTGCCACCCATTGCAATGAAATTGTCATTTTTAATCTCATCGTAAATAATATAATTAGGCTGTTTTAATAGTTGGCATTGCCCAATTTAAAGCAACAACTTGGAATGTAGGTTTTAGATTAGTACAAAATACAAATGAATGGGTATTTCAATGATGTATACTTCAAACTATCTCATTGTTTGGCCTAAAAAAGTAAGTGCTTCTTAAGTAGTAATGTTGGCGGACCTTAATTCAGAAAATACGGCCGACTGCTAATTAATGAGGATTAGTTGTCGGTGGCCGCAGAATTGATACATTTGACAAACATAAATTTGTTTCCTATTTTTCTTCTTATTTTTCCTCTGAATAGTTTTTGGCTAAGATCATTGATTATATATTCATATTAACTCTGATAAAATCTTATTGTTAAAATCATTAATGTGACAATTGACGTGGATGGCTATATATCAC
>JAUZJE010000346.1:0-600 GCA_032886695.1 'Waltheria sp.' little leaf phytoplasma | reverse complement strand
TTCACAATTTTGGACTTATCCTCACTAACCGTAAGGTTCAGATCTTGTTTTAGCCATTGCGTTACTTGGTCTTTGATTTCATAAGCAGTTCATTGATTTTTCCTCAAATCATCTTTCCAAGTCGTTTACGGTTTTTATTCAATACTTATAATCCTAGAACCCAGCTAAGTATAAGTTACAATAATTCCTTTCGGCCCGATTTCCGTCGATCCTTATTGCGGGCATCGATGGCTTACAACTGGCAGATTTCGCCAACCAAGCAGTTTAGTTTTTTAATTGCTGACATCAATCTGATTAACGCTGGCGCCGGTACCGATTCGCTCGTTAGTAGCAGCTTTAATCAGCAAGTTGATTCATTATTCAGGTTAGGCAGTACAATTTATTTGGGTTTCAGACGGTCATTTGCCTCTAGTGTGAGCCTTGCCTACACCTATAACACCAATACCATCGGCCAAAATCGGCGGGCTAATTTCCTGCGTACCGTTGTTGAGTCGGGAGGAACGACCTTAAATTTCTTTTCGGAACAGCAGCTGCGTCAGTTTTTCAGCCTGAGAGATGAGAACGGACAACAAGCTGGTTTACAGTACTATAAATATTTAC
>JAUZJE010000345.1:0-600 GCA_032886695.1 'Waltheria sp.' little leaf phytoplasma | reverse complement strand
ATATAAAAGATTCAATATTACATTAGCAAATTTTGACTCCCCATTCTTTAACTAGACAATAAAGATTGGAATCTAAGGTTCATTATCCCCGTAGTCCTTAATGAGAATATAATATTACGCAAGAATCAGTTTCAAACACCACAAAAGATATATAGCGCTATCTAGTTCTTTCCCCCATTGTATTGCTTGCACAAGACCTCTTTAAAGAAATCAATAAATCATGCAGCTAGCTAGCTAGCTCACACCTTAATTATTCCTTCAAAATCTTTCCCTCTCCGTGCCATGCAGTTTGGAAATTCGCCACATACATATATGCAGCTAGCTAGCTAGCTCCAAGGTAGAATAGAAACAAAATTAACACATCTCTTGTTGGAAATAAGAGTTTCACAATCTTCATATATGTATACCATGCCATAATTAGCAAAAGTTAAAGTTTGAAACCATCACCTGTTCAATGCACTTCTAGCAAGCCGAAAACAATACTTCCAATTTCAAACACTATTGACAACAAATCAGGCTGCTTCTAAGCCAACTTCCTAATTGTTTTAACGTTTTTACTTCCTTAACCACTTAACATTAATTTAGGGACCTTAGCTGACG
>JAUZJE010000344.1:0-600 GCA_032886695.1 'Waltheria sp.' little leaf phytoplasma | reverse complement strand
AAAAAAGTCAAGCATCTAAGTATTTGAATGATAAACCGGATTAGAATAATTACGTAAACAAGTATATATTTGAATAATAAGCAATTTTTTGGTCCTCTTATTCATGACAATCTATGGTCTATATTGTACACGAGAATAAACACAATACATAATGAGATAAAAAGAAGATTTCTTGGACGCAATGTGTTTAATTATAATCAAAAGGAAAAGAAACAAAATTTCGCTTATGCTGCTCTGGGCAGTCCTCCTGAACCTCCAGAAATGGATGTTTTGGTGGTGGTGAGAAAATCGATGTGAATTGATCAATTAATTAAACAGGCTGTATCTCCAAATTGGTGTGTTGAGAGGTGGCATTAATATTATTATTATAATTATTTGATGGAGAAGATGGTGAAGGGTGGTGCTGATCCGCGGCGGTAGGCTGTTTGTGATCATTGGAGTTCATCTCTTGGACGGGAGGAGGCGTAACGATGGTCATTTGCATGTCGGCGTTATGAGGATTAATTTTGAAAATATAACATTTCAATATTATTTGGATTTTATGAATATAATTAGACAAGCTGTTTTTATTAAAAGTATTACTGATTCAAAATATCGTCC
>JAUZJE010000343.1:0-604 GCA_032886695.1 'Waltheria sp.' little leaf phytoplasma | reverse complement strand
TCGATAAGCCCCCCCTCCCATGTTCTTCCCATAACTTAACTTTCACTTTCATCGGTCCCCAATCAATTTACCCTCATCAACCATATATCAAGATAATTAATTTATATGCAATATATGAGTGCAAGTGCAACAAAGCCCTCACTAAGTTTCAGTAGCTAGGCTAAATTAACCCCAGCTGCCTTATCTAGCTAGCTAGCTAGCTAGTCATCCATATTCTGTTATAGCTAGCAGCAATGTCAGAGTAATGTGTTGAAATATTGTACATGACTCTTTTTCTTTTCCCTAATAAACTTGACAAGGGGGAAATTTCTTAATTTTGAAGGTACAAAGGCATGATTGACACTTTTGTTTTTTCCTTCAATGATAATATTAATTTATAATTCCATTAGTTAAGCTTACAGAGTCTGAGCAATTGGTTTGTTATTATTTCCCAAAGTGGGCAAGAGTATATTCACCAATCCATATATAATTACCCTTGTATCCTCCTGAGTGGAGAAACAGCTGGAGATGTAAAATTTTCAGAAGCAATTAATGTCAAACAATCTTCTTGCCTTTTTGTTTCTTTTAAAATTAGATTATATATTGTAATATCCGTTTGTTTAAG
>JAUZJE010000342.1:0-605 GCA_032886695.1 'Waltheria sp.' little leaf phytoplasma | reverse complement strand
ATGATTTTTTATTAACTAGTATTTATCGTTCTCGTATTCAACTTAATGAAAATTTTTATGATGCTGAAAATGAAGTTTTTGATTTTCGTAATTTTAAAAAATATGCAGAACCAGATTTAGATTTAGCATATTGCAGTTAATGGTGTGCCACACGGGTCTCTCTTCTTGGAATAATCTGCAAATATGAAAATAAAAAACTTAAAAGGGGTCCCATACTCCCATTAGAAACATATGCAACTACTTCACTAAAGAGATTATTCTGGATGCCAATGGGACAGCCAGTTGACAAATCAATATTCCTAAGGTTGCTGTTTGTTAGTATAACTAATCGGTATTAGGTCTTCATCAAACGTTATGATCAAATCAGTAACCTAAGTGAAGAAAAGGTAAGACGGGGCGATCTCAGGCGTCGCCTCGACGCCGAGCGCGATGCAGGCCACGAAGACCAGGAAGCCGCGCAACCCGGCGCGCATCTCGCGCAGGGCCAGCCGCAGCACGAGCGGAGCGCCCGACTGGCGCCGTGCCGGTTCGGTCGCGAAGGTGCCGTGCATGGCGTCAGCCCGCCGCCGCGAGTTCGGGCGCCGCCGCCTCGATCCGGCCGGCCC
>JAUZJE010000341.1:0-608 GCA_032886695.1 'Waltheria sp.' little leaf phytoplasma | reverse complement strand
AATTATATATAACTGGTATAAACATCAACATCTATCAATTGCCAAAGTCATTGCAAGAGCTTTCCTTCATGATCAGACAGAACTTCTAGTGGTAGTATCAATCCAAACGGACCTCATTTTGACTCAGTGTCAAAACAAAAGGTAACCCACAGAATCAATTATTAATATAACCTGTGAGCCTTTGGCTCAAAGGCACTGTCCATGTACTAGCAAAGCATTGGAGTTCAGGAACTCCACCCTTTTCAAGTTCAAAATAGGGTTCAGAGAATTGCAGTATTTGTCTAGACTTCCTAGCAACCTACCTAAACCTATCATATCTTTCAATTCTATAGAGAGTAGCAGAGACAATAATTCAGAGTTTGCTTCAGCATCTTTCAATTTGCAGAGAGGGTGCAATTGCCTGCTTTTCAAACCTGTATATTCTGTCTCTTTTCATTTACATTCCTTCGGCAAAGATCTCATATATGGTTCAATGATCTACGCTTTTGTCTTCATTACCATAAAATCCTAAAGAGGCCTAAATATCGTGTTATCTAACCAAATACCAGAGCGATAAACACTGACAGGATAAGAACGGATCTAGAAAGAAAACTATCAAGAATTACAGC
>JAUZJE010000340.1:0-609 GCA_032886695.1 'Waltheria sp.' little leaf phytoplasma | reverse complement strand
TGAATGTGTCTTCCAAAAATATGGATTACATCATTGAAAAATTAAAGCATTCAAAGTGGCTTTACTTTATATATATGAACATCTATTGTTAAGATGGATTAAGGTTTTAGAATTATTGGTGATATCAGTTTTGCTATAATTAAATGAGTTTAATTTTAAAAAGATGTTTTAGTAAAATAATTATGAATTTAATATAATATTAAAAAGATAAATCAAATACAACCATACTAAACAATGATGCCAAGCAAAGCTTAAACTGGATGAAATTAAATGATGAAACTGAATATGAGACATTTAAGAGTAATTTGCTCATTATCATGGATTCTAAGGGATTCTTTCAAATTACATAAAAGGATGTCTAAAACTGTTTAACGAAATTATAATATGATCAGGATCAATACATCTCTAAATTTTATTTATACCTAATTCCTTATTCGAATTTTATCAATATACTAAACTCAGACTAATAAAGAGACAAAACTAATCATTTGATCAATTAAACTAACAAAAAATAGTTGAGGATTGATTTATTTCTGAAACCATTCTTTTAACCATTTGTTAATGGTTGAGAGCGTTTTATTCTTTTTGATGAACTGGTTTAAGGTTCTC
>JAUZJE010000339.1:0-609 GCA_032886695.1 'Waltheria sp.' little leaf phytoplasma | reverse complement strand
GTTAAATTTATCATATTTAGCATTAAAAGAGATAATAACATTTTTAACTAAAATATAAAAATATTAAGACATATAACTTCGTAATCCGTAGAAGACCGGCATTCTTTCACCGAAGGTGATCAATAGCAATTATGGTATATGGAAGTTTTCGTATCTTTCACTTTATAAGTTGAAGGTCAAGGTTCAAGTCTTGACAACTTCTACCATTAATTCCTCTTGAGTGTACTTCACTTCATATGCTTTTCTTTTTCCTTTTTTCAACCATGATTGAAGTCTTAGCTACAATTATAAAGGAGGTGGCATGGTGTAGTTGGAGGAAGCTCTCATTTGACATCTCTATATATGGCTTTTACCGCAAATGTCAATAACAATCACAATATCAAAATTAATAGACCCAAAAAATGTTTGTTGCTCGTGGCAAATTCTATCGATACTTATGCACTCAACGCCCAAAAAAGTCAATGGTTCTCACTAATTAAAGATGAAGGGAGTTTAATTTTAAGGGAGAAAAATGAAAAAGATAGGCACTTTACAGTATAAAAAGCAAGAGTTTTGACAAGACATGGGAGTGTATATAATTGATTTAATAATTAATAATGCATCTATATA
>JAUZJE010000338.1:0-616 GCA_032886695.1 'Waltheria sp.' little leaf phytoplasma | reverse complement strand
TTTCTCAAAAGCAAGTCGTCCCCAAGGAAAGGCACAAAAGAAACCAATGTCAACAGTCCATGCCAACCAGTCCTCATGGACTTGTTTGCTGCCCAAGCTTCCCAGAGATGGTTTGAACCAAGTTGAAGAAAGTTCAAACTTGCTAGCCGCCCAAGGTCATCAGGAATGCTTCCATCAAGATTGTTTCGAGCTAGCGAAAGATTCAAGAGGGAAGAAAGGTTTCCTAGGAAGGGTGTTATGCCTCCTGTGAAGTTATTAGCAGAAATGTGCAGAGCAACAAGCTTAGGCAAATTGCTGAGCTCCATTGGAATCCTTCCTGTTAGCATGTTGAAATTGAAATGGATGACTCTAAGTTCAGAACAATTGCTGAGACTTGCTGGAATTTCTCCTCCAAAAGAGCTTTGTGTCAAGTACAAGTACTTCAGCCTAAATAGCAGGCCAATTTCTGGTGGGATTGAACCATGGAAGTTGTTGTCCTCAAGGTTAAGGACTTGAAGGAAGGTGAGATTAGCTATGGAGGGAGATAGCCTTCCTTGAATCAAGATTTTTAGGTTTTAAATTTCCTTGCTTATTGGAAAACATAAAATTATCGCAATACCAGTTTTTTAAATATTGA
>JAUZJE010000337.1:0-617 GCA_032886695.1 'Waltheria sp.' little leaf phytoplasma | reverse complement strand
AAATTCCTCTTTAGCTGAATCAGAAATAGAATATCACAAACATCAAACTTGGTCTATTTTTAATGCCGTTGCTCATCCCGGCGCGGACTGTCGACAGGCACTGCGGCACGTGGCCGAGAAGAATCCCGACGACGGCGTGGCCGGCTTCGTGCACGGCGATGAGACGGCGCAGGTGTGCCGGCCGAAGGTCCGGGGGCATCGCGACGTCGAGCAGGTCCTGGGCCGTCACGGCGCGACGCTCCCGACGGGCCCCCCGTCGGGCTTCGCGGGCGATGCGCGCAACGTCCGCGCCGCTGGTGGATCCCGCCAGGGCCGTCGCCGCCGGCACCAGGGCCTCGGCGTCGGCGTCGGGCATGTGGTGTCGCATGATCCCGAGCAGTGCCGTCTCGTCCGGCAGGCCGATCTCGAAGTGACGGTCCAGCCGCCCCAAGCGGATCATCGCCGCGTCCAGGTTCTCGACGACGTTGCAGGCGCCGAGGACGATGACGCCCTTGCGGCGGGTCGTGCCGTCGAGACATTCGAGCAGGCACGTCACGATCGCCGTCCACCATCCGTCCGCGTCGCCGCCACGGCCGCGGCCTCGGATCGCGTCGATCTCGTCGATCAGCAGCATGCAG
>JAUZJE010000336.1:0-618 GCA_032886695.1 'Waltheria sp.' little leaf phytoplasma | reverse complement strand
AAAAAATAGGTGATATTGTATATTCTGGTAGTTATGTTATTTCAGGTTTAGCTTATGCTGATGTTATTTCTTTGGGTGAAGATACTTATGTTTCTAATTTGATTAAACAAGCTAAAAAATATATTACCTAATACAGACCTAATACAGTTTTTCATCATTCATGGAAACAAACATTACCACGATTAAGCACAATGATCATAAGAGTAAATTTATTTGAAATAATTCAAAGCAGTATCAGTAGAACCAGATGATGACCTATTTTATCTACCAGAATCGTGTAGTTAACAGGTTTTCAACAGTTTCTTCATGACTGAAAAACCCCAACCAAAGAAGATTATAACTGCCAGAAGGATGGCAAGAATGAAAAGCAAGCTTCTTTGTTGTTTAGCGCTGTCTCACTCACCTATAAACTACCAAATCCAATCTCTTGCTGATGAAAATATGCGACAAATAACCAAAAAAGCTAAGAAAGAATTGATCAAACTTGAATATTTTTTTTCCATTGCTTTGTGCAACTCTAATTAAGCAGTTGTACCAAACCATAATGATATACTGACTTGATAGAATTTCCTCTCAAAAACAATTAAACTAACCAACACATTAATTCAGGTGAGGACA
>JAUZJE010000335.1:0-618 GCA_032886695.1 'Waltheria sp.' little leaf phytoplasma | reverse complement strand
AAAAAAATAAAATATCTCATGAAGTTTTAAATGCTAAAAATCATTTAAAAGAATCTGAAATAATAGCTAAAGCGGGTTATAAAGGCGCTGTTACTATAGCAACGAACATAGCCGGGAGATAGAATGCAATTAACCATTTCAAAGAATTATTCAAAAATTCCCATTATAAAGAACCTCGCATAGGGATGAACATCAGGATGGGGTCAAAGGAAAGAGGGGAAGATGGATGCCCCTACCTAACCATGCGCTCTAAAAGTTTAGCAGCCTTGTCACCCACTGATTTTGAGTCCTTGTCAATATTCAATTTGACTCGAGAAGCATGTTTCCTGGCATATAAAGCAGTGAAAGTGAATAAAAAATAAGAATGAGCACAAGTAACATGTATTAATTCTCAAGTCACAGACCATTACTACTACTGAAGCTTAGAAGAAGAGAGCAATTACTCCTTGCAGGGAATTCAAATTAAAAAAATCGATAAGGATTTCTAGAGTTGGAAAGCTTCACATGTGTCCACATCAGCTATTGCTCTTTGCGTTTTCTCTTCTTTAGAAAAAGAACACTAAATAGAAACAAACCAAAACTAATAAGCGCAGCAGGCAGAGTAAGAGTCTTTCTCTG
>JAUZJE010000334.1:0-621 GCA_032886695.1 'Waltheria sp.' little leaf phytoplasma | reverse complement strand
ATTTAAATTATCTTGCGGAATATAGCTGTTTGAAAACACTAGCAAGGAAACGGGAAACGGCAATTGCCAGAGTTCGAAAGAAACTTAATATAGGATCAACTAGATAAATCACCTCGGGTCAAATCCAATAAAATGATAATTCCACTATACATTTTTGTTGTAATTGTAATGGGATAATAATAAATTAGATTTGTTTCAAAAAGTAAAGAGAATCACCTTAATGGATTTATCAATAGGATTTTATCTTAACCAAAATGGAGCCAAAATAATTTAAACTCCAACAACATTAATGATAAGATAATTACGCAACCAAACAACTCTGTTACCGGAATCTTACGAACAACTGAAAAGCTAGCCTGAGCCAAAGAACAATCTTAAAATCAAACGAATTAATCAAATTAAAAAAACAATCTTTCATTAGTTATCTAATTAACACCAAAGCTTAACAATAAATTAGTTCTTAAATATTCAATTAAAAAAAAAAGTTAGAAAAAACAGTCACGTTTTCAACTAAGAACAAACTCAACGTGCATGCCATCAACTCCTTCGTATATATACATTTATACATATCGCCTCCCACTCACAATATCAGCTAATTAAGCTCTTAATCCTTTCCTTAAT
>JAUZJE010000333.1:0-621 GCA_032886695.1 'Waltheria sp.' little leaf phytoplasma | reverse complement strand
GGTATTTTCACCAAAAACTTTATCTCTCCACTGCCCTCTAAATGTTTCTAATTAGAGTTTCGGTACGTATATATGGAGAGTAGGTATTAATTATAGTGCGCCTCATGACTCTGTGTAATCAAGAGATAAATATAAAATTATTATTAACGATATATAAAAGCCACAAAAATAAGTTTCTTCAATATTTATGATGGTAATTAGCTACCACATAGTTGATAAATATTAGTCCAAAACTGGCAAAAATTTGAGGTAGAAGTAGAACAATTTTAATTTTTGTAAAGGGAACGATCAACATCAAGGAAAGAGGAAAGACTAATTTTACTAGCTAGCTTTAGCCTGCTAAGGTTCCCTATAAGGGGTTAGGTTGGTGGTGCTCTTCTCTTGCGTAGCTTTCGACCGGCCCTTTTTTGAGTGTGTCTTTATTTGATAATATGTTTTACAATTAATTAGTAGCATCTCTTTCAGTTCTTTTTCAATCTCCCGTAGATTTATCTATTTATACTTGTACAAAGTACAAACTATAAAGTAGAAAGTACCTACCTTTTTTTTTTTTTTATACAAAAATAATGGAAAAATATCCTCATTGTAATTTTATTACAGAATTAAAAATCGATGGTATAG
>JAUZJE010000332.1:0-624 GCA_032886695.1 'Waltheria sp.' little leaf phytoplasma | reverse complement strand
GTTTGTCCAGCTACTTCTCCATTATTATTTATTAAATTTAAACCTGAAGCTTTAAAAGTTTTTATCAATATATGACTAATTTGATAAACTACTTTAAATAAATGAACAAAAACATCCTAAAACTGCAAAGAGATCTGCACTAATTTATAGGAGCAACAAGAACACTACAGCTAATTGACCTCATATTATTCAAAGGAACATTGAATATATCTGACCTGATCTGTAGTCAGGCCTAAGAGAGACAACCACCGAAATCATTATAGGGCACCATATCGAACAAAAAAAAGATTATGCAAATCTACCTGAGGTCACTTTCCCATAATCATCCATAGGTTTTGGTCCAAATTAGACCATTATCTAAGATATGGTCAAATTCTAAAGTCAAACTTGTCAATAAAGCCAGGTTACATACTAATTCCATTAACTGGATATTGGAAACAAATACAGAGGGAACATGACCTACAATGATTATAAGTAACTTCCTGAAGTATGCATTGTAAGGAAAAGCGACTTAAGAAAACCAAGTAATATATCCATAACATAGTGCCATCATAACCACTTTAAGTAAACAAAACAAACATGCAAATCCCTGAAAGAAATACAGGAAGACCTAAGAGCGAAAAG
>JAUZJE010000331.1:0-625 GCA_032886695.1 'Waltheria sp.' little leaf phytoplasma | reverse complement strand
TCTCTATCTTGAATAGTTTGTGCTTGCTTCATGATTACTCGGTTTTTAACAGTTTCTAGATCAGTTTTATCTTGATGTAATTGTGTAATAGTTTGTTCTCGAGCTTCAATAGTTCGATCTCTATCTTCAATATTTTGTTTTTGAGCTTCCATAATTTGATCTCCCTTTTTAATAGTTCGATCTCTATCTTCAATATTTTGTTTTTGAGCTTCAATAATTTGATCTCTATTTTTAATAACTAGAACTCTATCTTCAATAGTTTGTTTTTGAGCTTCCATAATTTGATCTCCCTTTTTAATAGTTCGATCTCTATTTTGAATAGTTCGTTCTCGAGCTTCAATAGTTCGATCTCTATCTTGAATAGTTTGTGCTTGCTTCATGATTACTCGGTTTTTAACAGTTTCTAGATCAGTTTTATCTTGATTTAATTGTGTAATAGTTTGTTCTCGAGCTTCAATAGTTCGATCTCTATCTTCAATATTTTGTTTTTGAGCTTCCATAATTTGATCTCTATTTTTAATAACTAGAACTCTATCTTCAATAGTTTGTTTTTGAGCTTCCATAATTTGATCTCCCTTTTTAATAGTTCGATCTCTATTTTGAATAGTTCGTTCTCGAGCTTCAA
>JAUZJE010000330.1:0-626 GCA_032886695.1 'Waltheria sp.' little leaf phytoplasma | reverse complement strand
ATTAAAGGGATTAACGAGAAATGTGAAGTGCAGTCGCGAGGGAAAGGCGCGTGAAGAGGGTGGGACCGATGAGACAGTAGAATCTTGTTGTGGATTTAGGTGAAGTAAGACAGTGATGAAATCAAATTAGGCTCTTTGCTGCTTAGGTAAAAACTATATATAAAAGTTTTGGATAAATAGTTTTGTCCAAACTTTGTTATCCAAACCGTGTTCAAACTATTTGTAATTACATTAATACCCTTTAACTGCTTTTTTTAATATTTTCTTTTTTCTTTTCTAAACCCTAAAGTAATTGAAACTCCCTATTAGTCTATTACTATTTAATCATAAAATATAAGTATATATATTATAATAATGAGATAATGAAATCTGACAGATTTATTACTGTAAGGGCATATCTGTAAATTTTTCTCAGTTTGGACAAGTCTAGATAAGGAAGTTTGGACAAATAACAGCATCCTTAACCAAACTATTTACTTTAAAAAAAACTTAATTATATATATCCAATCGAGATTAATTTAATAATTTATTCAAAAGATATTTTATCAATTAAGTAATTTTTAAGATTTTGCAAAGGTATAAATTCTTGTTTTAAAGAATCTCGATCTCTTATAGATACAATATCT
>JAUZJE010000329.1:0-627 GCA_032886695.1 'Waltheria sp.' little leaf phytoplasma | reverse complement strand
ACTAATTTCTATCTACATTTCAACCCTGTTCGTAAAACTTTATCCCTTTACCAAGATACATTGTTTCTAATTTATTTAGATTGATAGATACATTGGTTTTAATTTAATTAGGAGAATAATAATAAAAATATAAGGAGAGGATAAGAGAGAATGTATATATTTAATATAAAAATTAATGTAGAGAAGGGAGATAGATAGATACACGAGGTATGATATTGTTATTTATTTACTTAATTATATATTTTTAAATTTTCTTGAAATTTTAAAAAAATAATTTTTTGATTTATCTGGCTTGTGAGGAGACTTTGAAATTCTCACCAGCCTCAGCTTTATATATTTATATAGATAGATATAGATATAGATAGATTATTAATTGTATATAGGAATACAATTGTGATCAAATTTGCGTACATATACTTTCAACAGTGTTTTTAAAGGAGACGACAATTATGTTTTGGGCATTGTTTGGCTTTATTTAAGCTTATTCTTTTTGGAATGCACTTCTTCCAAAAAAAGAATGAGTTGATGTTTCCACAATTGGCTGAAAAAGAGGGTCAATCTGCCTACCCATTTTTCTCAACTCATGATGGGTCTAGATAGGTAAACTCGTTTTGACAACCCTTATAA
>JAUZJE010000328.1:0-627 GCA_032886695.1 'Waltheria sp.' little leaf phytoplasma | reverse complement strand
CTCTCATTTCATCACGTTTGTTTTTTAGGCTGCATGGATGACAAATGGGAATGCAATATCAGTGACAAATGGTGATGACACCATCTTACACCTGCCATTGCCAACTTCGTTCCTCCATTCATTCCTCTGCTTATGCTTAGCTTCTTCCCAACGCTACCTAGCTAGCTTGCGTTTAATAGCAAGCTTTCAAATTCACTACTTCAATCATTTTGGTACATATGAAAGCTCTGTTTATGGTTTGAATTGCTAGCCAAATTTCAGATTTTTATGAAAATTGATTGAATTTTGATTAATTATAGTCGATAAAACTTAATAATTCAATTTTATCAAAAATTATTTATTTATAGTTAGCTAGCTAGCTAAAAATCGATCTATTATGTATGTTTGTGTTATCTTTTTAAAATCGTATTTTAGGGCTCCAAACATGCAAGGAAGAAAACAAATAAGTACATCTATATAATTATATTATAAGAAAGATTATTCCTTCGGATCCTAAGAACAATTAATAATGAACCATTTGGTCCATCACCCGTTAAAGCAATAATTAAAGCTTTTACTAAATGTTGTTTTTTAAGAGCTTTAGATAATTCAAATTTTTTTTGACGTTGAATAACATTAATACGAAAA
>JAUZJE010000327.1:0-627 GCA_032886695.1 'Waltheria sp.' little leaf phytoplasma | reverse complement strand
AGAGAGTGAAAGAGTATGATTAATTAATTAATTAATTAGATTAATTAATTAGAAACAAAAAAGTTGAAAAAGAAAAATAAAAAAGTTTGGTCGGAAGAAAGCTCTATTCTTTGCCCCATTTATAAGAAACAACGCAATTGAGCAGCCAGCCAGGCAAGCAGGCTAATGAAGAAGGTGTCTACTCTTAATAACTTAGCACCAATCGAATTTCACTACAGATCAAAAGGCAATTTCTTTCTGCTTGTCCGATTCCTTTACAGTTGATCTACAAAAATTTGTTAGTCATATAAACTTTTTAGGGAATAAAAATTTAACTCTAATTAATTATTTATTATAGCTACCTTTTACAAGTGGGAAAAAAGGAAAAGAGAAAAAGGTCAATTCGGAAAATTTGTCTTCACCATCAATATTTTACCGCACACATATTTTCACAAATTGATCTATGAAGGTATATATGTACTTTGTAGTTTCTTTTTCTTTTTCAGGTCTCTTTATGTTTTGTTTAGTGACAAAGTATATTATTGTTATACTTAAATTTTTGTTTCTAAAGTACGAATATCCCCTCAACAAATGGAGAAATTTGGTAAAGATATTGTTAAAACATTGCCACATTCTATAAAAACAGAA
>JAUZJE010000326.1:0-628 GCA_032886695.1 'Waltheria sp.' little leaf phytoplasma | reverse complement strand
TAATTTCAAATTTTAAAAAGAAATTGAGTTGGATAAAATGATTATTTTAATATTGACTTTAATAGATAATGTTGTTAAAATAAAAAGCAGTTTAATTCTTCCATGGTCTATAGGAAGATTTTTTTCTAGTTTTTTTCCTTAAAATTAAATCCAAGAATTATTTTCTATACTTTACTTTCTATCCAAAGTCCAAACACTCTGTATTTTACCTTCTATTCAAATGCTTTGTTTACTAGAGATTAGTTTACTTTCGTGTCTTTTCCTATATAATCCTCTATAAGGGTAAAAGTCTATGATCAACAAAAGGAAATAGAAGAAAAAAGGGGAAAAAAATCAATTTTTGACAAAATTGGCCATACTTCAAAGGCCAAATAGCTATATTTTCATCATTTTAAGGTTTTTTCTTCACTTCTAAATATTAAATATTAAATATTAATTATATATTAGTATTTAAATATAGAATATTAATATTTAATATTCATAATTTGAAACATTTAATATAATATTAATTAAAAAAATATTATTTAATTAATGTAAATATGAATATTATTTTTTTATAATTGAATAGTTAAATCTATTAAAAATGATTAAAAAAATTATTGAAAATAATTATAATAAAAAATTTTAA
>JAUZJE010000325.1:0-629 GCA_032886695.1 'Waltheria sp.' little leaf phytoplasma | reverse complement strand
GTTATTTCACCTTGATAATTTCTCATTCCTTGAATTCTTTCCCCAAGAGCCTTAATTATAAGCTTCAAGTGCATTGGTCCACTACTGTTTTCAGTTAAGACATCATTTCATTTGGTACTTGGTAGTGTGTTCAAGTTCAAGATTGCATTACATTTTATAGTCCAAATGAAGTTAATTTTCAACTGTTTCCTCAATTTTTTTTTTCCAGCATGAACATAAATGGATGGGATGCAATGATAGCCATCGGATTCAATGCTGCTATAAGGTGCAAAACTGAAACTCCTCCCCTTTTTCCATTTCCTAACATTAACAATATGCAACATTTAAACTACTACTTGGTAGTCCTTAATTGGTCTTAATTAAGAATTACCTTAATTAATTCAGTGTGAGAGTATCAAATGAACTTGGAGCTGGGAACGCTCGGCTGGCGAAATTCTCAGTGCTGGTTGTTTCGATCACATCGGTGAGCATAGGGATTGTTTGCATGATGTTGGTGTATCTAACAAGAGATTACTTCCCACTGAAAGAAGAGTTGATAACAGCAAAAGCACGCAAGCGAGATGAGACGAAATATCTAGTCAATAAGTCGACGCCAGACCAGAAGTCAAGGAAAAGGTGAAAGTCCCTAA
>JAUZJE010000324.1:0-631 GCA_032886695.1 'Waltheria sp.' little leaf phytoplasma | reverse complement strand
AATCATTAATGAACAAGCCGAAGAAATTAACCGTTTAAGTGAAGAATTAGAACAACAAATTGACATTGTCGCTACACACCTTTTTTTTATGTTTCCCATAATGCCCCCCATATTCTATACCAACAATTAGGACAGAGGTGCAAGGGTGAGAGAGACTACTAGTCTACTACTCTTTAACCAAGTTTTGGCTAATTGATGGACACATAACACCGACGGCCGACGGGGTTATTTAACTGATTTTAAATTACAACCAAAGTAGTTGGGTATAAATAATAGAGTTATTTATGTTGGGGTAGGTGAGAATAGCTGAAAACCGAATTCAAGTTCTACATATTATTTAAAGCAAGGGGCATTTTGGTCAGCCAAAAATAATTGACAAAAGCGTAGAAGCCCGATTTAGTAATTTGGCATGCAATGCAATGCAAGTCTTCCTTTTTCCCAGATATGAATGATACAACCCAAGTCTTCCCCTTCCCCAGCTAGCTCCAGTACTGTACAGTACTGTTTTCAGTTAACGGTTAAATCAGAATCTTGCATTGCTAGCCAAGCCCCGCCCCACCCCACCCCACCATCCATCCAAATCTCTTCTACATTCCTTATTACAATCTTCTTCTTTCCTTTCCCCAAGCCT
>JAUZJE010000323.1:0-633 GCA_032886695.1 'Waltheria sp.' little leaf phytoplasma | reverse complement strand
AAAAAAGGTAATTATTTAAATGCAGTTGCAGTTGAAGCTCCGAGTTTTGGTGATCATCAAAAAGAATTGCTTCAAGATATGGCTATTTTAACTCAAGCTACTTATATTGTGTCTTATAAAGAATTTCTTCAACATGTACTAACAGTGTATAAAGGGAGTAGTTTGAGCAAGATCCAATAGACAACATTATCTCTGTTTCACTTGCAACTATTGCAAGATTTAAAGAATGATTCCCCACATATAGATAACAACAATATTATATTAATGCCAAATGCTTTTGAGATCAAATATTTTGGGTGACTACATCAATGAGAGCATATTTCCAATTATACGAGTAATTGCTCTAAGCAACTTCTAGATACTTGTAAATATGATTTAAAGAATTAGATTGGTCAATGAACTGGTTATAGGAATGATTTAAGGTTTAATAGTTTCATTCTTATTGAATCGCAATTAATATAAAATAACAATAATAAAGATTACAAATTTATTTTTTAAAAATGTAAAATTATTTTATTTAGGCGATATAATTTTTTTGGTCAATATATATTTGATTGCAAAAAATGAAGTGAATAGATCAGAACCATATTATGGATGGAGGCCTTAGCATTGGTTCGAGCCATGCAGTGGAGT
>JAUZJE010000322.1:0-635 GCA_032886695.1 'Waltheria sp.' little leaf phytoplasma | reverse complement strand
CCGGCTTTCCATAATTTACTCTCTTTCGAGAACTAATTTCTCCTCGCGGTTAATTAGCTATTTATTCAAATATACTGGCTCGATTTCCACCTCCTCCTACATGTTTGACTTTCTCCTCCATATTTACTTTTCTCATCACCAATTGCTTTTATTTAACATAATATATGTATATATATGACAAATACATACACGGTCAACTCAATAAATACAATTCCTTATTATGTATTCTTATGCCTTTATTATGTATGGTAATAAATTGTGTTGAAAGATTTTAACCCCCTATAAATTAACGAAAATAGCTACAAGTTAACATATGCATTTGTCAGAAAAAAAACCTGTTTTTACACATGGTCAGCTCTATGTTGCACTTTCAAGAGTTACAAGCAAGAAGGGTCTCAAGATTCTTACATTTGATCAGGATGAGAATGTAACTTGTTGTTAACTTACAACAAGTTATATTTGAAAGTAGGCACATGCAAAACAACAGTGAGTGTCAAGTGTGTGGAGATGCAGCTTGCACCGTTGCACCTCATGGCGCGCCAGGACATCAGGGAACAGGCCGCTCAGATCGTCGCCCGCGCAGATGAAGATGGTGTCGGCGGCGATGTCGCCCCGACTGGTCGACAGGCGTCCGG
>JAUZJE010000321.1:0-636 GCA_032886695.1 'Waltheria sp.' little leaf phytoplasma | reverse complement strand
GATTTCCTGTTGCAGTGCTTGTTTTTCTTGAGCCGATAGTTGTTGATTAGTAATTAATTCTTGATTTTTAATGGCAATTAAGGATTTTTGGTCCTGGAGTTGGTTTTGGAGTTGTTCGGTCATTTGATTTTGGGCGTTGATTTGATCGATTAATTGCTGGATTTGGTTTTCTTTTTCGATGTTAAGGGTTTTTTCTTGTTGAAGGTCCATTGTTAATTGCTTAATCTTTTGATCTTGGGTAAATAGTTCGTTTTCTTTGGCACGGATTTGGTCAGTTTGATGATTAATTGCCTGTTGCAGTACTTGTTTCTCTTGTTCTGATAGTTTTTGATTATTTTCTAATTCAGTTTGTTTTTGAGTTAAATTTTGTTCTAAATCTGCTTTTTGAGTTTCTAAAATTAAACTATTTATTTTTTCTTGTTGGAGTTGGATTTCTAATAAGTTTTTGGCTTTAATAATTTTTTCAGGAGTTTGGTGTTGGGTTTCTGTTGGTTGGGTAATTTCTTTTAATTCCTCGCCAAGTGATTGGTTTTGGCGGAGTTGTTCTTGTTGAAGATAGGTGGGTTCAGTTGTTTTTTTATCAACTGAACCATTATCAGGGGGTGTTAGGAATATCACTTATCCCTTCGTTGCTGG
>JAUZJE010000320.1:0-637 GCA_032886695.1 'Waltheria sp.' little leaf phytoplasma | reverse complement strand
CTAATGATAGCCTATTCAAGTTCAGTCTGGTGTTATAGGTTTAGCTCTGTTTTCTAGAAATTCTTGGTGTCCTGCTACATTTACCAATGTTTTGGTTACTCTCCTATCTGGTTTGTTTAGTCTGTTTTTTGGTGTTTGTAAAAGTTTCTGGTATAGTTTTACATCAGAATGAACTTTTCCTCGATCAATGAAATATTGATTATCTTTCAAAAAAAAAAAAGTTCACTTTTAGGCCAGTGGGCTCCGGTGTGTTTGGTTACCTTTTTGAAACTACACTCAATTCACGGATAAATTACCGCAGAGGTCCTTGTATTATTGCGATGGGGCACATTAGTCCCTATATTATAAAAACGAAAAAATTAGTCCCCGTATTATTGATTGGGAGCAAATCGATCCAAAGTATAAACGCCGTCTGCATTTCCGTTAAAATTGTGCTGACTTTGCTGACGTGGCACTGACAAGGACCTACATGTCAGTGCCACGTCAGAAATTAAATTTAAAAAATAATTAATTTTTTTCTCTTTTTTTTCTTTTCTTTGGTGGGGTTAACCTTTATCATGTAGGATAGAAACCTAGTTCCTTTATTGGCTTTCACAATTTTGGACTTATCCTTACTAACGGTAAGGTTCAGGTCCTG
>JAUZJE010000319.1:0-637 GCA_032886695.1 'Waltheria sp.' little leaf phytoplasma | reverse complement strand
TATAAATTGAGGTTTTCTTGCTTTAGTGGGATGGAAAAGGAAACAAATCATTAGATTAGAATCCCCCTTTGCATTAAAATAAGTAAAGAACAAAATGAACTATGCACGGGCGATTGCTTACCAAAATCTATGTGCCTTTTTTTTTTAATTTCCTTTTTTTCTTTTTTCCTTGTTGGTAGACCAAAACAAAACTATTATTATTAACAATTCAAAATCTAAGGCGGCTACCGGCAATGCTCATGCTTCTTATTAT
Source organism: 'Waltheria sp.' little leaf phytoplasma (assembly GCA_032886695.1). Lineage (GTDB taxonomy): Bacteria > Bacillota_I > Bacilli_A > Acholeplasmatales > Acholeplasmataceae > Phytoplasma. The sequence goes on along the minus strand of JAUZJE010000319.1, from coordinate 384 downwards.
ATTTTTTTGATAGACATTTGGACAAGATGTTGTAACACCTCATATTAATTTTGTTATTGCTCTCTTTACATGATTTCTCTATTTAAATAAAGTAAAATTTAAATCTATGGTAAATAGCAAGGGATATCAGCACTAAAAACAATGTCTATTAATTACTAGTGCAGATTTGGGGGCAAATATTGAGCCATATAAAGAGGAATAGAAAGAGGGAGAAGAGTAAATTGTCAAATGCTGAAAATGTATAGAAATGAAGCACATGCTCAAGTGTTTCATTATAAGGGAAACCCAGACATTACCATTAATAGATTTATATCCCATGGGCGCACGCATTTAACTGACCGTTTAAAAGCGGAACGTTGTGAGCACTGCGACAGAACAACTCAA
>JAUZJE010000318.1:0-639 GCA_032886695.1 'Waltheria sp.' little leaf phytoplasma | reverse complement strand
AGTGTAAAGAATTTTTACACTGATAACCAATCAGAAGAGTGAAAAGTGAAGAAAAAGGTGGGTAAGATGAATCATATTTTTTATATTTTACCATTTTACCCTTAATTTTATCTTGTGATTGGTTGTCATTGTAAAACTCTTTACACTAAGAGCGTATTGGAAGCAAACTCATTTATAAATTTGAATTGAAGAATTGATATATTGACACATGAGTGTTTGGCTCAACATTGGTGCATCATTCATTGTCCTAGAGATTGGGTTGGATTCCTATTATAACAAAAATTGATAATAAAAAAACTTATAGCATATGCTATTTTCTAAAAAGAATTTACATATTTTCTAAAACTCTTTACACTAAGAGCGTATTGGAAGCAAACTCATTTATAAATTTGAATTAAAGAATTGATATATTGACACATGAGTGTTTTGCTCAACATTGGTGCATCATTCATTGTCCTAGAGATTGGGTTGGATTCCTATTATAACAAAAATTGATAATAAAAAAACTTATAGCGTATGCTATTTTCTAAAAAGAATTTGGTAAACCTAAATTTGGAATAATTTAGTTAATCGTCTTACCCAGAAGAGAGTTAATCACTCTTATAGGGCGAAAGAAGAAAGTAATTTATTGTTTATTCA
>JAUZJE010000317.1:0-640 GCA_032886695.1 'Waltheria sp.' little leaf phytoplasma | reverse complement strand
AATGAATACTAATTATATACATATATTACTGAGATCATATAATATCTAAAACTGTTATTATATGGATATTTTTTGCTAAAAATTGATATCTTTTGAAAATATATTTAGTAAGGATTATCTAAGTTATTAATGTCAAATCTATCTTTCTAATCCCCTAGGCCTTGACATTTACTAAAATCTCAGTCATGAGCTTTCCTTCCTTCTATTCTTCATAAACTTCATTTCGTTAAAATCTGAATTAATATTTGAGCCTTTTAATTGTTCCAAAAAGTAATTGTTAAATCTCATGTAATTAATATTTTTACTTTAGATATCTTTTATGATATAATAATTCTAATAAATATAGATGTTTGTTAATCCATATTGGCATAGTTATTTATTATTAAATATTTTAATTTTTATCATATTTTTCCTAAAGTGTATTTGCATTTTAAATTTTAACAAGTTAATTATATTATTCTAATTTATATATTTAAATTTTATATTATCTACATTATATTTAGACGTACAATACACGTGGCATAATACTAGTATACATTATTTTAAGAATTGACATGATCATCATGGACAACGTTTAACTTCTGGTTCAATAGATTTAAGGGAATTATTGCGTATTAGTTCTGTAGTAACTACCCAAAAA
>JAUZJE010000316.1:0-642 GCA_032886695.1 'Waltheria sp.' little leaf phytoplasma | reverse complement strand
AACAACTTCTTCGGTAATTAATCCTAGGTGGCCAAGTCTTGTAACTTGCTGACATTTTAGATGACATCTAGTTATTTACGAAGGATGCAGCTTGTTTTTATTTCCCAAGTATGCTGTCTCTTGAAGGCGATGTTTCTGCTTTTGAGCTTTCAAATCTTTTGCAATGGCATAGCGAAGCAAATGGAGACAAATTAAGACTGTTAAAGCATTATATTAATTTGACAAGAAATCGCTTCAAATCAAATATGAATAGCTGATCATAACAACAAAGAAAGTAATTATTGCACCCTTAGAGATATAGCCTATATATACACTCCAACTTCCTAATGAGGACATCCTCTATATATCATGCCAAGATCTTTCCAAATGGCAGCTAGCTAGTTCAATTAACTCTTGCAAGGCCCTAAATTTGGCATGAGGCCAAGAAAATGGAGAGAGATGAGCCACATATTATTGATGATGCATTCGTTTTGTTTGACAAGAAATCACTTGAATAAAAATACTTGTGTGAGGATATGTAGCTTTTAAAGGAGACGAAATTATTGTCGGTAAAGCCGCAAAACGTCAAATGGTTACTAATCCCAATACTATTCTTTCGATTAAAAGAGAAATGGGTAAAAAAGGTTATTATAAAGAATATAA
>JAUZJE010000315.1:0-643 GCA_032886695.1 'Waltheria sp.' little leaf phytoplasma | reverse complement strand
AAAGAAGGACATTTATGCCACAGTCAACTAATGTGTCCTTAAACAGAGATAAGACTAATATGGCACTAAAATCATCAGCTTAAGAATGATATGCTGGGAAACCAGATTACTGAAGAGGAAAATCCACAATTTTTCTATTATCCTACATAAGTGCAGCAAGAGGCACCAGTTTCCTATGAAGAAGAGATCTAAATCCAGATTCCCAAACCCCTGAACCATCCAAAATGATCTAAAGACCTGATATCTTCAACCAAAATAATTAATGTTTGCCAAACTGGTGTCCACTTTTCATTTCTTTTGGAAAATCTAGCACATACAATTGTAGACTTAATATAACAATTGACATGTAAATTTAAGAGAGAAGCAAGAAGCAGCCCTCATTCCTCTTTACTCTGCTCTACATCTACACTTCCAAAGCCTTCAAAAATGAGCCATTCAGACACAAAGAAGAGCATCAAAGGCCATATTCACATTTGATAAGAACAAAACCTGAAAGTAACAATCACACTAACTTGTCAATCTCCTAATGCCTATATCTCCTTGATAAGTATCTAAAAAAGTTAAAACTAACAAATTACGCGAATAAGTTTTTTGTTCTTTGTGAGATAAAGTGTTCCAAATATGCAAATCACTTTGTAAACTA
>JAUZJE010000314.1:0-643 GCA_032886695.1 'Waltheria sp.' little leaf phytoplasma | reverse complement strand
AAAACTTGACCTCCACATAGTGCAACACAGCTAATCCTTCTTGAGAAAGTTTTTTAAAAATCCATTGAGTCCATTTATGCTAAGGCCGTTGCCGACCTGATCTCGGCCGGGAATGGCTGGATTACTGCTTGGAGGAAAATGTTAGTTTGGACAATAGCTAATTAACACGATATATTATTTTTCTTTCTAATAACTGGGATAGATATACTAATATTATAAGGAAAAAAATTTATTTTTGGGGAACAATGTGCCTAGCTAGCTACTTGGAGAACAAGTAAATTAAATATAAACATGGAAATATATTAGAGCTATAAAAATAATATTTGAGAATCAATTCAGGGGGAGTGGGGGTTGGTTCTCCATCCATCCTTTTTTCCCACCGTCCCAATTTAGCTACAAAATACAAACAGTCAAAGTTGAAGCTAAAAGTTAGAAATTTCAAGTTTGAGTTTTAATATATGCATGCTTAAAGAACCTCAAAGCTTGAAGCAGCTTTGAGTGGGTTTTGAACAAAGAAAGTAATACTTACTATTGAATATAGTTAGTCTGTCCTGGTTTGTAGTATTACGGGGAGAATTGTCCTTTTGGTTTGTAGTATTGAATATAGTTAGTACGTCTTGGCCTGACTGACTGCCTATATATA
>JAUZJE010000313.1:0-644 GCA_032886695.1 'Waltheria sp.' little leaf phytoplasma | reverse complement strand
CCTAAAATTGCAGATTCGGTGTATGGCAGTGATTTTGGCAAAATAGTCAAAGCATTTGCAGGAATGACACAGTATTCGGCAAGGCCTCCCATGCTATACATGTACACCGGTTTTCCTACAAAGCACAATTTCAGTTATTTAGTGATGATGCCAAATCCTCCCCAGATAAATTACTGCAAAAAGGGTGGACATAGTTGAACATCCAGGTAAAGACAATTTCACAGAAAGAGAGAGAGAGAAGTAGCTTGTTAGAAGCATTTATTGAATAGATCATAATTAAAGATGACAGAACTAAAACTTGTTTTCAAGTTGTCAAGTTGGCATAATTTAAAAGAAACCAGAAAGCATTTTAGCACCTACAAGGGGTTAGACCAGTTGCTACAGGGAGGATTTCTCTTTCTTTTTCAACCTGGGTTCATTTCCATAGGGGAGCATTCCATCATGATAAAGTGCGCCCTTAAAACCCTCCAAGGAAGGGGATTAGACCTAGGCCCCCGGGAGTTTTGACAGTCAGAATTCCTGGAGTCAGCCTCCCAAAGAGGATACTTCCCCTAAAGAATTAAGGTAGAGATTTAGCGTAACTTGGAGAATCCTAAAACCAGGTAATTAAATTTGCCAATCCGGAAATAAAAGCCCGGAGGTCA
>JAUZJE010000312.1:0-646 GCA_032886695.1 'Waltheria sp.' little leaf phytoplasma | reverse complement strand
GTAGAATTATTCAGTGGCGGAGTCATCTTGACTAATTTGCTTTTGTCGCAACCCGCTTTTATGGTCTGCTCTAATCCGACATTCTTTCGCCTCCGTGCGGTCGTAGGCGACCTTACCGAGTACACTTGCACAATACACCAGTATAGGGTAGGGTCGTCTAAGGTCGCACGGAGACAAGGGAGCGACGTCGCCTATTCACAGGCGGGTCGCCTGTGAATAACACCGGGACGAACTAAGCTAAGTCGCCTGGGTCGCCTGTCAACCAGAGCACGGTGCATTGATTTTTGCTAGTGCACCGTAGAAATCACCTTAATATGACTTCAAAAAAATTTTTTACATCCAATAATATATAAGGAAAAAAAAAGGCCAAAAATAAACAATACTTTATAAAAATTATTTAAAAAAAAAAACAAACAAACAGAGAAGGAAAAAGAAAGGAAAAGACCCAGACTTTCTCTCTCTTTTTCTCTTTGCTTTGTGTGTCTATTCTCATTTTTCACTCACTCACTCTCTCTTTCTTTCTCTTTCTCTGAACTCTTTCTGATACCTCTGTTTCTGTTTGCTTACATTGGGAGTAGCTTTCAATTCTTCCTTTCTTTTTCCTTCAAACACTGAATTTTAAGGTAATATTACTATTTATTTTCTT
>JAUZJE010000311.1:0-648 GCA_032886695.1 'Waltheria sp.' little leaf phytoplasma | reverse complement strand
GTTATATTATATATTAGTGAAAGTCGACACAAATTTTCTCCAAGGCAATTGGTTTCTATTTGCCTTAAAAAATAATCTAAGATTAATATTTGTTGTTATACTGCACAAGGAGTTGGCTAGAATGAGAGTTGGCTAGAATGAGAGGGTGAGAGGATGAGAGGATTAAATTTTAACCATTAGATTAAATTTTAAGGGTCCAGATTAGTTTTGGGTTTATTTTCTTTGGGTGTAGGGTATATTTTTGTGCCTTACCATACATGATTACAACCAAATCTAAACCATTAAAATCTAATCTAATGGCCAAAATTAACTCCTCTTATCCTCTCACCCTCTCATTCTAGCCAACCCCTACTACACAATATTGTACTACCTATACAATGGGAACATATCAAAACAATTGAGCTTTAAACTTTACAGTCAATTATACATTTGATAGACACTAATCAGATAGACATTATAATTAAAATTAGATTACTAATTTGGCCTTAAATTCAGGGCTGATTATCAATTTGTTTGATCCTCTAGTCTTAGTTATACGCGGATAATAACTATATTAAACGAACAACTTAAAGACGATCAGAAATTACAATTACTCGAGCATGATTTTATGAATACCAGGGATTGGATAAATAATGAGGAAAAAAAGAT
>JAUZJE010000310.1:0-656 GCA_032886695.1 'Waltheria sp.' little leaf phytoplasma | reverse complement strand
ATTTTATATAACTTGAATTTTTCCTCCAGATTTTATAATAGCCTCTTCTGCTTTTTTAGAAAATTTCACAGCTTGTACATAGAGTATTGGATTTTTTGTTTTAATTTTGTGGAGATATATATATATATATCAGCCTCAACAATAATCCTAAATCTTTGTGTATTTTACTAAAAGGGAAGTGATATTGTAAAGAGCTTGAACAAATGGGGAGCAAGAATTAGACCAACAAAGAAAAATTAAAGGAAAAAGATGCATAGCTAGGGCTTCAAACTTCAAATCAATTAACACCCTTTCCACACATATTGGCTATTGCTGAGATCATTCAACCATAATTATAGTACTTAACCATCACAAGCTATAGATCAAAAGCAAGCGAATGTTATCCAAATAAAAAGAGAAACGAAAAGAACATGAAAACGTACAAAGGAAATGAAAAGAAAAAGAAAAAGAAAAAGAAAAGCTGTCCATTCATCTATGTGTACAACCAAGAAATTTAAGAGAACATTAGGTCGCAGCAAATATATATTAAATTAATACGTCAAAGTTGCAGCACTTAAGCACTTCACTATGATTATACTTTACTTGTCTAAAGTGAAGTCATCATTAACGTTATTAACACAATAAATCTAATCATGGGCATGGCACTCTAGAGTTTA
>JAUZJE010000309.1:0-656 GCA_032886695.1 'Waltheria sp.' little leaf phytoplasma | reverse complement strand
AAAGAATGTTAGATTAGAGCAGACCATAAAAGCGGGTTGCGACGAAAGCAAATTAGTCAAGACGACTCCGCCACCGAATAATTCGATGGAGAATAAACACAAAGGATGAGGTAAAACCATATAGAAATAAAGAATTTAGACCAAAAGGAACAAATAAATTCATGAATCTATGGATTACCCCAAGAACAAACTAATCAATGTCAATGGTTCCCTGGGGGATGAAACTACTTCTTCCTTTTCAAGGACAAACTAAAACGATTAATGAATATCTGAAAATATTTCGACATCTCTACCTACATTTCCTCATGAAATAGGCACCTCTTATTTATAACAGTAGCACAATTACTTTTAGGGATAAGATTTGCAGCAACACTATTTAAAGGGAGCAAAACCATGAAATGACAATAAATACATTTAAGTCTTGTCAAGTATACTGTTTTGTCAATTTTCAGCACAGCATATATCAAGATGTTTAAAATAATAAGAGCAATAATAAAGCATATAATCATAGGCCCCAATTACCACTCTCCCCAAGGGTTGAAACCCACTCTTTTGAACACGTAGTGCAGTCAAGGATAGTGCCTAGAGACTAAGGCACAGTCTATTCAACAAGAAACACTTTGCACCTCTTGAGGTGAGGAAACTTCTAGTTCGAC
>JAUZJE010000308.1:0-656 GCA_032886695.1 'Waltheria sp.' little leaf phytoplasma | reverse complement strand
AAAAAAGGTCAAAGTTTTGCAATGAACGTTTCTTTCTCGGATCAAGCAATTGATTGGAGGTTAGAGCATATTGACCTTGATGATGTCTATAGTTTAGTCGTGCTTATTGATAATAGCTATTTAGTTTAATTTTTAAGTTGCAAATTGCCACATGTGTGAATTATAATATATTAAATTAATTAATAATCAAATATTGCATGTTTTGTGCTTGGAGTTTAATCATTTTCTTTTTGGCTTTAGCTACCGGTTGACGAAACTATTATATTAGCCAAACATTTAGGTGTATTTTAGTCTGTCATTTTCTGTTAGTTGGACTGTTTTCTTTCTTATAAGATTTACAATAATTTATACAAATTATATTTTATATCACATTCTTTACTGCTATACCAATTAGTTACACTTAAAGGTATTAGGATTTTAAGATCTAGTCTGAGTGTAGTCATATATAGACAAGATTTGGAGTTTAATTTTTGAAGTTGAAGGAATTTTCTTCTCACATATCTTAAATATAGAAAATTATACTGCTCTTAATAACAACCGCATTATCATCAAATTTAATATAACTACCATTTTTGCTTTTAAAACCATGTTTAGTTCTTAAAATAAGAGCTTTAGAAATACTACCTTTTTTAATTAAACTAGTAGTAGTAGTTTTT
>JAUZJE010000307.1:0-657 GCA_032886695.1 'Waltheria sp.' little leaf phytoplasma | reverse complement strand
GAAGGTGTAAAAATAAACCAGGAAATATCGGAATCGAGGCCATTCCCGACTGAGATAAGGCCATGTTCGTTTGGATACTCTGTTTGCTTTCGGTGCTTTTGGTTGCCTTTTTGAAATTACACCCAATTCACTATTCATCCCATCGGAGCACCTTTTTGAAACTACACTCATTTCACTATTTCCAAACTCACCGAAGCTAAACACACCGGCGTTACCAAACGAAACGACCTTATCTGTTTAAGGCCGTTTTTGGCCTTATCTCGGTAGAAACGACATCGATTCAGGCCAAATCGGACGGAATCAGAAAAAATAAAAAGTGATTCCGATCGTTTTGGCCAAAATCGAGGCCGTTTTCAGTCGATATAAGGCTAAAAATGGCCTTAGGCTTTTGTCTAAAGTCGTTTTCGGCCTTATAAGTGATTTCGGTCGATTTGGCTGGAAGGCCAGGTTTGTTTGGATACTCTGTTTGCCTCCGGTGCGTTTGGTTGCCTTTTTGAAATTACACCCAATTCACTATTCATTCCACTGGAGCACCTTTTTGAAACTACACTTTTCTTCGTGACTTCACGAAGGGCCTATAGCTCAGTTGGTTAGAGCACACGCCTGATAAGCGTGAGGTCGGTGGTTCAAGTCCATTTAGGCCCACCAGAGTTATAG
>JAUZJE010000306.1:0-658 GCA_032886695.1 'Waltheria sp.' little leaf phytoplasma | reverse complement strand
ATTTTACAAAATATCAAATATTTAGAAAATCAAAATACAATCTTAACATATTTATTGCCTTTCGGTGAAATTATTTATGATTATTTTGATCAATTAAAATCTGCAACCAAAGGATATGCTTAAACTAAGGAATCTCAAGATGTAAAAAGTGATAACTCAAAGGGAGTGCTTTCATTTGATGTTAATGGCAGTGACGAAGGTAACAAGATGAGTTCAGATTTGGAAACCATGTCTTTTGGGGCTGATGATTTGGGTAGAGAGAAACCAGAATGTGAAGGATGCCCTGACTCCAGTGAGAACAAGACTGAACTAGTTCCGGTGCCAGTGGTTGATGCGGACAATTCCTTGATGTCTGCGGCTGCTGAAACAAACGCTTTTGTTGAGACGGTCAACATGGATCGTTCTCCTCTTCCTGGAATGGATAAGAGCACAGTGGGGTCCGAGGAAAACCAAGAAACATCAGTTTCAACTCAAGATGTTTCGCTGAACGCAGTAGGGCGTATTTCTGAGGTGGAGGTGGCCAAAACTGTTTCTGTAGAAAAGGCCCAGGTGGAGGAGTCTGATGTTGCTTCTCCCAACCTCCCAGTTCTAGAGACTGTCACTGATGACATTCAGAATAAATGTGTTAACAAAGATGATGAGAATCATGAAAGAAACC
>JAUZJE010000305.1:0-659 GCA_032886695.1 'Waltheria sp.' little leaf phytoplasma | reverse complement strand
ACCCCGATGGGGCGCAGCGCCTCGCCACGCATGTAAGATTTCAACATCACATTTTAATCCCGATCAAAAAAAAAAAAAAACATCACATTTTAATGTATCTTAACCATAGTTTTAAAAACCGGACCGGCCCGGTCGGTTCAACCGGTTTAACGGGAACCGGTGCCTCACCCGGTCCGGTTTTGAGAAAAAATCAGTTTTACATTTGAACCGGATCAACCCCATCGACCCGGCCGATTTTCTAAAGAAACCGGTGACCCCATCAAAACCCATGGTCGAACCGGTGTTTAAAAAATTAAGAAAAAAAAAAACGTAAATAATTAGAAAACAAAATCCGAAAACGAAAAAAGAAGAAAACCAAAAGTCTGAGACTAACTAGGGCATATTTTTTTCTCCCTAAACACTACTCTTCTTCAGATAAATTTAATTACCTAGTTTTAGGATTCTCCAAGTTACGCTAAATTTCTACCTTAATTCTTTAGGGGAAGTATCCTCTTTTTTTTTAGAGGCTGATTCCAGGTTTTTTTATTTGATAAACTACTCAATACAAATAATTTATATTAGTAGACTCTAGACTGTCCGTTTTAGCAACTTACTATACACGATTCAGTATGACCTCAATTTTACTTCATAGTCAGATCGGAATAGCACACGTCTGAAAT
>JAUZJE010000304.1:0-660 GCA_032886695.1 'Waltheria sp.' little leaf phytoplasma | reverse complement strand
TAGAAACCTTTTGTTCGATATAATAATCATTTAAATTAACAGAAAAATATTCATTATTTAAATAAAAACCATCATTTGTTAACTTAATATTTATATTTTTTAATATAAATAACTCTTAATTTGATTGGGTGTAGACTTAAAAGTATATTTATAGGTCAAGCTCAGGCTGGCTGGCGAAAGTTGACTTGACCGTACATTGGTTCCATCGGTTGCTTCTTGTTTTGTAAGATTTATTTTCGTAAAATCAAACCTGAGGAGGATATATATGGATATGATCTCGTCACTAGTCATTTGTCCCAATCATCCAAAACTACACCCTTGCTAGCTACCTAGCCATATCTAATCACATCACAATACATTTGTTTACAACTGCTTAGCTTAGCTAGACGCGTTTGTTTCTTCTTATTCCAAATGGTTGCCTACCTTGCAAGTGGCTTTACTACGATTGGCCTCAAAGACTCACCATTCTTCATTTCACCAATGAGACAAATGTGTTTTAATGCAAGCTTACTACTTACAAGGGCCACTCTTCTGTTCAAATAAAAAAAAAAAAACACTAATGACCTTATGATTTCTTGAGAATTTCATAACTAGATTATGATCACCTCTATGCATGTATCGCCTGGGTTCATCATGACGGCTCATGGGGGTGTCTATGAT
>JAUZJE010000303.1:0-660 GCA_032886695.1 'Waltheria sp.' little leaf phytoplasma | reverse complement strand
TTAGGGTTTTCTGTTTTTGGTGGCTGAAGAATAACGTGAATGAGAGTGGAAGAGAGAAACGTGAGTTAACGTGAAAAGGGAAAAGAAAGGGAGTGGCGGCTGAGTACATTAAGTGGCTGCCCTAATTAGCAGGTGGGCCCCACACCATGTGGCCAGTTTATAACCTGACAGTATAAGTGCCACGTGGCAGGCCGCGGTTGGCCGAAATTCAACATGACCTCCTTTAGCTAATTCCACCGTTCTGAACGCAACGGCGACAATAGAATTTCCTAATTCATTCTCTAACGTACTCAAATCGCTAAAATAAACATATCCATGCCTTTAACTAATTACTTAAGGAACAAGCTAACGGCCCCCTAACCAGGGTTTTCACATATGGTCACTTCTAATTGTGACAATGGAAGAGTTTTTCTCATTTTGAATTTGTTTTGAAAAAGTTATGAAAACATCCAAAGCTTCACTTTTTGATGCAAGGAAAAACACCCAAGTAAACCTAGAGTAATCATCTATGATAACATACCCATATTGCTTTCCATTAACGATTGTATAATCATTATTTTTAGCATAAAAATCATGAAAACTATTAACATAATGAATTCTTTGATGCATTTCTAAAACCCATTTATAAATAGACAAATTAAAATAATTACGACCTAAATC
>JAUZJE010000302.1:0-661 GCA_032886695.1 'Waltheria sp.' little leaf phytoplasma | reverse complement strand
CAAAAATTGATTTTTGCTGGAGCATTAGATAATGTATTCGATTTAACTCGTGTACAAATGCTTCAAGATTGTGATTTGGATTATATAGAACATGACCGACCGGCGCGGCGCGGGCTACCTGCTGCGCTTCGCCTCCCGCCTCCCGGCCGGCGCCCCGGACGCGCTCGATTCCGGCACCCTCTCCGTCGCGCGGGTGGAGGGCGACCAGGTGCGGTGGCTCGACCTGCCGGAGGACCGGGCGACGGTGATGGACACGGCGGCGGCGGCCGGGCGGCGCGGCGGCACCACCTTCGACCGCCCCTCCGGCCTCGCCGTCTCGGGGCCCGGGCCGCTGCTCATGGCGTGCCGCGGCGCGGCCGGCAGCTCCTTCGGCCACGTGCTGGAGTTCCAGCCCGCCTCCGGCGACCACGCGGCCGAGGCCCGCCTGTGCGGGAGCGACGTCGAGCGACAGCTCGTGTCCGTAGAGCGGCATCCCGGCCTCGAGCCGAAGCGTGTCGCGCGAGGCGAGTCCCGCGGGGGCGAGCCCGAGCGGCGTCCCGGCCGCGACCAGGGCGTCGTGTTTGCCCCCGTGGCCGTTGACGACGAGCACCCGGCCGGCCAACCGGCAGGCCTAGCGCCCGTACTCGACGAGGAGGCCGGTCAGCGTCTCGGTGCCGATCGA
>JAUZJE010000301.1:0-663 GCA_032886695.1 'Waltheria sp.' little leaf phytoplasma | reverse complement strand
AATATATAGCTCTTGCTCTTCTCTTCTTTTTCTGGTTTTATACAATAGGTAAATTACAAAGAAAATGGATAGAATTTCTCAGTTTCAATTCAATACATATTTGTCCACAATGCATATTAAGGTTTGATTCATGAACTTGTTTATATTCAAATTGCCATGATCAGACATTCATACAAAACTGAAAAAAGATAAATAAACAGGGAAAGGTCCAATTGACATTAATTCATGAAAGAAACTAAAACATTCATTCATCAATGAAACCTGTAGTTTAAAGAGATAGAATAGCAACAAAGTTGATGCTTCAAATTAAATTAATGCAAAAAATGCTAAGAAATTAAACTCCTAATTAAGTGCTTCCATATCTTGCATCCCATTCAGCATACACAGCAACTTCGCAAGGGGAAACAGAAGGCGTCACCATCTTGAAAATTTTCTCGAAACCTTGCAAACAAACTGACCTCAAATCTTCAGCCTTCAACATAGCTTCCATCACCAGCTTCTCCAATTCCGAACCCGAATATCCTTGAGTCATCTTGCTTAAAGCATCAATATCTTCCTTAGAAAGCAGTATCCCCAGTCAAACTGCCCACCAAACACTGTCCCTCATAATCCACTTATGCAGGTTAGAAACTAAAAATCTTAAGAGTGGTATCCCACTGATGA
>JAUZJE010000300.1:0-667 GCA_032886695.1 'Waltheria sp.' little leaf phytoplasma | reverse complement strand
CTTGCGTGCAAGTTTCTCCAGTTTCTCTTGCTCAATTTTCTGCAATAGTACAACTTCTATTAGAACATTAACGAATAAGTAACTACTCATGTCTAGAACTTTTTGCTGAATCTGGACTGTGAACAAGACAGGAAAAGAGTGTAGAACATATACATAATATGTAGTACAACACCACTTAAGAATCATTGGTTACTGTGAAATCTATATTGTTTTCCATTTGATTTATGTACATATGAACTGAGTTAGAAATGAAAACTACACAATTCCACAGTCATTACAACACGCAAGAGACAAGAGCATGCCATCCAGAATGCATAAAAGTAACACTCTGGTTATCAGAAACATCAGTTTGATGATCCCAAGTTGTATAAAATGCTATAAAAGGAGAAACATGCAATAAGTCTATAACAACAAAACCCAGCTGGAAACATTATAATTGAAAAAGGGAGAGGATGAGGGGAAAACACAATCTATAGGGAATGAAGAAAATAAAAGTAGTTTAGACCAAAAGAAAAAAAGTAACTGTTTATTTGAAATCCCTGAACTTGCACCAAAGCATCTAATAAAAAAGGTAATTATTTAAATGCAGTTGCAGTTGAAGCTCCGAGTTTTGGTGATCATCAAAAAGAATTGCTTCAAGATATGGCTATTTTAACTCAAGCTACTT
>JAUZJE010000299.1:0-669 GCA_032886695.1 'Waltheria sp.' little leaf phytoplasma | reverse complement strand
TTTTTCTTAATTGTTTGCATTATTATTACTCCCAATGTGCAGGTTTTCTAGTGTATGCTTTCGACAAAATATTTGCAAGGTAATTACTAATCTCCATCTAATTAATCAGCCATATATATATATATTTAAATAAAATAAAATAAATTGGATGGAAATGAAATTGTGGGTGCAGGATGCCGGCGGGGCAAGAGAAATTCGTGGTGATTGGAGATCTTGAAGGTTGGGGATACGCAAATAGTGACATACGGGCATACCTTGCTGCTCTGTCTCTCCTTCAGGTTAATTAATTAATTAATTTCAACATTAATTTAATATATCTTCTTAATTCCCTACTTATATATAATGATGATAATGATTAGGGGACGTATATGCAATAATAAATAATAATAAATCGAAAATGGCATATATGCAAATGCAAATGCAATGCAGGATTGCTACCCGGAAAGGCTGGGGAAGTTGTTCATAGTGCATGCGCCCTACATTTTCTCCACCGCTTGGAAAATTGTTTACCCTTTCATCGACAAAAAAACCAGGACCAAGGTTAATTTATTTCTTGATACATATATATATATATGCTAATAATAAATATAGTCAAAAAGACTTCGCCACCAAATAATTCCATGGAGAAGCCTGGAATGGCCTAAGAAGGAAAGTTGATGTAATAACGAG
>JAUZJE010000298.1:0-676 GCA_032886695.1 'Waltheria sp.' little leaf phytoplasma | reverse complement strand
AGATTCAAATGACCAAATTTGGGACCTCAATTCTCCCAACGTAAAGACATTCTGACAAAACCAATAATACCAAACCAAAATTCAAACTTTGATCTTCATATTCAGAAAAAGAATCAATCAAAAACAACATTGGAGGATGGTTTTTCAAGCCCTCAAAGATAGCCACTCAATGCTGTCAGAATTCAAAATTTCAGAAATCTCAAAAATTTCAGAGTCAGGTGGCCTACTTTGGAGGTCTATATCTCCCAAAAGAAAACAATTTAGAGAAAATTGAAAATACCATCTTAAAATGTGGATTTAGTACTACAATTTAGAGTTTTGTTTCACCCAAAACAAGCTTAAATCGACTAAGTTAAGGAAGCCAAAACTTTCGAATTCATCACAAAACAGGGGAGATTTCCAGAAATTGCAGACCAAGTGGGATACTTTGAGCCTTCGATTCTCACAACACAAAAACATTTAGACAAAACCGAGATTACACTTTTGAAATTCACACTTGATACTATAAATTCAAAACAAGAATCGATCAAAACAGATATAGGATGATAGAGAAAAAGCATTTGAAAATAATTTAATAGCAATAGATTCAAAATTGACATATCAACAAAATTTGTTAATTTTAAAAGAAAAAATAAAAAATCAATTTAAAGAAAAAAATAAATTAGCGAAATTATAT
>JAUZJE010000297.1:0-677 GCA_032886695.1 'Waltheria sp.' little leaf phytoplasma | reverse complement strand
TACTAATGAATAAACAATAAATTACTTTCTTCTTTAGCCCTATAAGAGTGATTTTTTTAAATTAAGGGATGGACTAAAATTCGTTTTGGTTATCGTTTTTATTTTCAATTTCTTATAATTCTTCTTCCCTTTTTGTTTTCATTTTGTACCACAAATCGTAAAAAATCATATGTTACTAGTGCTAGAGTAAAGACAAAAAAGAAGTACTTAGATTTACAATTCTTTTGATTGGACTTAAATCAAGAAATTAATACATTACAGTACTACATAGATTAATTGAACAATTTAATATTTTTAAAACAGAATACATTCAAATAGTCATTTTAAAAAGACTATTAAATCATATATTTATCGAGTTCTTTTTTTTTTAAGTTATATGAATTCTTTTAATGTAATATACTTATATGAATTGATTTAATTAGTATTGTGGTCACCATTAAGTTGAGATGGTATTATTTAAATTTTGTTTAATATTATCGGTATATTTAATTTTGATGTATTTAGAAATAATAAAATAAATGTAATTTTTAAAAAATATTTCGATAAAATAAATAATAAATTGAATATAATTTTATATACTAGTTATCACAACCCCACACTTAAATTGTTGATAGTCCCTATCATACATAACTCAATACTATCAGTTACACAATTCTAGCAATTTGAAATATAATGCA
>JAUZJE010000296.1:0-680 GCA_032886695.1 'Waltheria sp.' little leaf phytoplasma | reverse complement strand
GGCTTAGTGTCTTGAAGATGTGGTAATATTTCTGGGATGTTGATAAACACTTTGGTGCACCTAGTTGCCTTGGTCCTGACCACTCGTGATGGAGTTGAACTTGCTTTAGAAGGCTGCTGCTGCTGCCTGCTGCTGCTGTGTGTTTGATTAGCACTAGCATTAGCATTAGCCTTTCTTTTGGATTGATTCGAGGGTTTAAGGTTCTTTATTTGTTGGCCTTGTTGCTGCAGCTGCAATCTTTTGCCGATGTTGGTGTTCCAGTAGTTCTTGATTTCATTGTCTGTTCGCCCCGGAAGCCTCCCAGCTATCAGAGACCATCTGCACTCAATTAATGTATATATATAAATTAATTTTCATTACATCAATGATCATATACTACTAGATATATTAAATTAGTGCAATGTTCCTTTTCCCTCATTAATTACCACATATATAAAAGACAAAGCGAATAGGCTTTTTAGGTCTGCTTTAATGCCATATATCTCTGTCACTAGTTGTATTTATTATATACGATGAATCATGATGATGATGACGATGTTCATTCAAACTAATTAAGTGCGTGCACTACTTTTAAACCATAAAAAATCATGTCACGATGCCATAAAACGTATCAAACAAAGATTTAAAGGAATTGATTACCTTGTCAAAATTGACTTAGAAGGTTACTTTGATACCATTAA
>JAUZJE010000295.1:0-680 GCA_032886695.1 'Waltheria sp.' little leaf phytoplasma | reverse complement strand
TTCGGATCTAAAAAAAATGGAATTTTCGCCAACACCTGCTGTAAATACCAAAGCATCAATACCTTCTAATGATACATAATAATTGATGAAACAATATAGAGCAATTTGCAACATGAGACATGGTGCTTTCAATTACTGTTTTAGCATATGGAACTACAAAATGAAGTCTATATGTGTCTTAATTTGGATGCATCTCATCAGACTTTAGTGCCCTAACTGAAATGCTGTAAGGGATGAGACATACCAAATATGGTTGGCTTCATATCAACAATATAACGATAAATAACAAAGTCACATCTACATTTTAATTGCAATTTGCTCTTCCCACTAACGTGACGTCGATCAGATAATTATCTCATTAATTTTTCTTTAGTTAGTTTTAAATTAATTTGCAATGTACGTTTAGAGGGGGTTCCATGTTCATGAATCATGATTTGCATATATAATGCTATTGATTATAGTTTCCTAATTATAGATTAATGAAATGATATTTTAACTTGTAATATTATGAGCTTTCTCATCAAGGGAATGCCACACGTGTTGCCATAAGCTAGCTAGCTAATACAATCGTCAGTAATGACTTCATTTCCCAAAAATCTGAAGAGTTATAATTTGCAACGTAATTTTTCGTCAAATTAAACCGATCAATCTACATCATAATAATGAAGATTTTTAATAAT
>JAUZJE010000294.1:0-682 GCA_032886695.1 'Waltheria sp.' little leaf phytoplasma | reverse complement strand
ACTTGCTCGGGCTTTGGCTAACACCAAAGGGGTCCATCGAGTTGATCTCCTAACAAGACAAATCGCCTCACCCGAAGTAGATTCAAGCTATGGCGAGCCAATAGAGATGTTGTCATGCCCCTCCGACGGCTCCGGAAGTTGTGGAGCCTACATAATCCGCATCCCTTGTGGCCCCCACGACAAGTAAGGTTTCGTTTGGTATTGTCGGTTAGTTTCTATCGGCTAAGGATCTCCTATCACACTTCTCGCAAATGAGTGATTGACACCTATCTTTATTAACCATATATAACCTTACAAAAATGAAAAATATACGTGAATCTTCTATTGGTATGACACGAAATGTGACACAAACAAGCGGGATAGAAAATTCCTAAGCATTTCGATGCCATACCTTGTTAAATATCTTTATATTACTAGGCAAAATACACGGAAACTAATATCTCTACACAACTTAAATATTAAATTAATCATTTAGATTTAATTAAATATTTATCTCCCTAGGATTAGGAAATAATTTATTTAATTAACCAAATGACTAAATTACCCATGTACTTGGTTTTAAATCAGATCTTTTTAATAACTGATATAAACTCATGCGACGAGAACCAAAATGAATATTTAATTTATGAAAATCATCTATATCTAAATAAAAATTACTTAATTTCTCTTTTAAAGAATCAAT
>JAUZJE010000293.1:0-682 GCA_032886695.1 'Waltheria sp.' little leaf phytoplasma | reverse complement strand
CTCAATTTTCCTTCTTAGGCCATTTCAGGCTTCTCCATGGAATTATTTGGTGGCGAAGTCGTCTTGACTAATTTGCTTTCGTCGCAACCCGCTTTTATGGTCTGTTATAATCTAAGGATCTGTTAGAGCACCAGGGTTGGGTTGATTACCTGAAGATCAGTGGTAATTACTATCCCAAATTGGTCCAAGTATTTTACTGCAATGCTGTGCCTGGCACCAACAAGAGAACCGGTGCTAGAAGAATTCAGAGTTTGGTCAGAGGTGTAGAGGTCACTGTGGACAATGAGACGCTTGAGAAGATGTTCAACATGCCAGATGATGGTTTGGACTGTACCACTGTGAGCTATACAGACGAGGCATACTTGGATGACCGGTACTATGTTAAGTTGAACACCGGTGCTATGCCACTCCAAGAGAGGATCATGTATGCCATCCTCACCGGTATCAGGCCAACTAGATCCGGAGCCTCTAAATGCAACTCCGAGGATGTGTTCTTCATGAGCTGTGTGATGAACAAGAGAAGAATCAGATTGCCAACGTTCATCATCAATGACATGGAGTGCATTGCTATGAGGAAGACAGATTACCTCCATTATGGCTTGCTTCTGTCAAGGATCTTCGAGTATTATGAAGTGCCTTTGGAAGACACTTCTGCCTTTGCTCCAGATCCAAAGTCCACTGT
>JAUZJE010000292.1:0-682 GCA_032886695.1 'Waltheria sp.' little leaf phytoplasma | reverse complement strand
CTAGATGGTTTTAATAGTACTAACCGAAAAATTGTCTTAATGGGGGCTACTAACAATCTTTCTAAAATTGACCCTGCTTTACGTAGTCGTTTTAGTAAAGAAATCTATATTGGGAATTTAAAAGATGCCGAAATTGAAGGTTATTTGAAACATATTATTGTTCCTTATCAAATTAGTTACCATACTTTTTTAGCTTTAAAAGATATCGCCCAATTATGTCAAGGCAAAAATTTTTCCAATCGAGATTTAACAACGATCGTCGAAGAAGCTTATAAAAAAACCGCTAAATGGCGTCAACACAATCCTGAAAATCATGAAGTGATGTTGCCTTCGGATCTTGAAGAAGTCTTACAACTGAAATTAAAAACAAAACCCGATCACCAACAAGTAAAACAACGTCGAATGGCTTGTGAAAACCAATATGCCCAATGGCGGCAAGGATTTATTCAATATTTAGCTAAACCTAAAGACGAAACTAAAATAAGCGTTAATTTTACCTTTGATTGTTTAAATGGCATTAATTATTATCCTCGGCGCTATTCTCAAATCCAATCGGAGTTAGCTAATATTCATCAGCAATTAACTAAAATTCACCAAGAAAATAAAATCTCGCAATTAGAACAAGAATTAGCCACTTTAAAGCAAATGCCAGACAAATACCAACAAACCATTCAAGATAAAA
>JAUZJE010000291.1:0-685 GCA_032886695.1 'Waltheria sp.' little leaf phytoplasma | reverse complement strand
CTAAAGGTCCGTAATCAAAAGTATTAGCTAAACCTCCATAAATTTCGCTTCCCGGGAAAATAAAACCATTTTGTTTTGCAAAACTAATTAACTCTTTTAAAGAAAACATTTACTTATCCTTTGTTATTGGGCTGATGACCCAGGCCCGTTAAATATCGAAAGTGGGTCAAAATAATAACCCGACCCGAATTCCGAAGAGTTCGCTATCCTCCCGCTCGGTAACAGATTTTAAAAAATGCGGGGGCGAGGTGATCAGAACCCTGCAAACGCAGGGAATGAACAATGGTGGTTATTTCTATCATTTTCTTACGAAAATCTTTCCATGAAAATCTAGCTTCTTGTTTCCCATCTCAATATCATGGATTCTGAAGATGATGGAAATGCCGCTAAGCCATTCCCTGCTACCTCCCCTAATCAATCCAACTCTGTAATTCCCGCTTTTCTCTTTTTGTTCATCATAATAAATTTCATTCTTCTTTTCTTTTCGATTTTTTTCCCTAAAGCATTCCTTTCTCTGATCATATATATATATATGTATGTATATGTATATGTTTCTTTCTATTGGCCTCAATATTCAAGCTTTGTTGATCATCAAGAAAAATAAAATGGCTGAAACGGAGGAAAAATAATCATACACAATTCTGATTTTTATTATTCTCTTTGTTAATATTGGCCCTTTTTTTTT
>JAUZJE010000290.1:0-687 GCA_032886695.1 'Waltheria sp.' little leaf phytoplasma | reverse complement strand
CCCGATAGAAGCTTGGTTTAGTAATTTAAAAGGGTGGTTTAAAAGTCGTTATGGCGAGTGAGCAACGTTTACCGTTCCAACATCTTCAGAGCGTGATCTTTTCTTGGAGAACAACAAGCCACAGCCCTCATTCTCAACAATCTGCCGTTGGTTGCTGCTAGTGCTAGGATAGACTTGATCTTCTTCTACCAAATATTGGGTCCAAGATTCATCAATATGGTCACCACTTAAGTCTTTCAAGGGAACCTGCTCCTCCTCGTGGATCAGCAGTTGTGTTTGAGGAGACAAAATTTTGTTGTCAGCCCCATCCCGGCTTAGATCAGGTTCTTCCGATGTAGCTGGCATGTGATCAAGCTCGAACACGTTTGAGTTCTGAAACATATAAGAAAACAGAGCAGTTATGGATATATATATATATATCTCAGTCCAAATAGATGAAAGCTTTGCACATTAACAACTCTTATCTTACATCAAGAATCCCACCATCTTCAGTAACCTCATTTGGCTGACCAACTTTACTAGTCGACGTGCCGTCCTTTTCGTCTTCTTTATTCTTCAATTTACAGAGAAATATTCCCTCCTATATGTGTGAGAGGAAAAAAACAAAAGCCCAAAATTCAAAATTAAGAAATGATCTACAGCTTCTAGTAATGAAGTTAAACAAACAAAAGGAACATTAACATACAT
>JAUZJE010000289.1:0-689 GCA_032886695.1 'Waltheria sp.' little leaf phytoplasma | reverse complement strand
GGAATCCCATGATATAAAAAAATCAAGAAGAGAATTTGGAATTACCAAGTTTATGCTCCATAATCGACAAAGCTGCATCCAGATATTCCAGGCATTGTGGCAATGTAAAAACAGATGGGAGACTGATCCATTTTTTAACAAGAAAAAAGGAGATCTTGCATATGCTTCAACCGATAAGCATCATTATTCATTTATTTCCATAAAGATGACCTTATCCCAAATAGAGATTTTTTTTACAATGTATTTAGGAATCAGACTTGTTATATATTAGTAGTCTGACACATCTCAAAATATGTCATGAAGACCTCTTTGAAACATCCATCCATAATCGTAGTCTCAAGAGCCTAAATTACAAGTGACAATTATATTGCTACTTGAATTCAAAATAAGACATGAGAGTCTCAAGCTTTTAATCTGAACCAACAGGCAAAGATCTCAATAAAAATAAAAATAAAAATAACAAATATATTATAATAGTTTTTGAAGCGTAAACATCACTTTATTCCATAGCGACAGAACAGAATTTGAGAAAAAGAAGACAACAAGAGCCATTGAAACAACAAGGACTTATCCTTACTAACGGTAAGGTTCAGGTCCTGCTTTAGCCATTGCGTTACTTGGTCTTTGATTCTTTCTGCCTGGTTATACTCACCTTTAATGCCAATGATAAAATCGTCAGCATAACGGAT
>JAUZJE010000288.1:0-689 GCA_032886695.1 'Waltheria sp.' little leaf phytoplasma | reverse complement strand
CTATCTCCGACATTGCCTGTCGCAGTCGCTAGCCTTGCTCCGCCGGACCTTTATCACTCACCGCCGTCTCCTCTCGCTGCCGCTCGCTCTCCGTCACTCGCCGCCGCTTGCCGCCGCTGAAGTTTCAATCCAGAGTGACTTTCCAAACTAGAACCTTAGGGACACGGTTCTTATTGATGAAGCGGGTACTGTTACACACAAGGCAGCTGCACGGCTTACCAACAGCACCTCGGCCAGCTCATCAGCAGCCAGCATACTTGAGGCATCCGAGAATTGTGGAAGAGCCAACAATAGTGTGGGTGAGAAAAAGTTAGAGAGAGTGAGCAGGCCAAATGTCACCCTCAAGGGATACAGGGTAATCTAGGAGAGATTATAAATAATGAGAGCAATGATTGTGAATGGCATGTATGTACTGACAAAGTTTGTTAACAATCAGAATCCTCTCCCCCTAAGGCGAGGCCCTTCTCATCCATATCCTTCATCATCTCTACTTCTCTATCTCCTTTGTTTCTATTCTGTTCTGCATATTTCTCTAATTGTAGGTCCATACCATTTATTCTCTTATTTTTCGAGTAGCTACAAAACCAATCTCCATTGTTGAGTTTAAAGCTTAGATTCTTACTTTGTTATTACTATTAATCATGAGATTCTGATGAGAACCTTAAATCAGTTCATCAAAAAGAATAAAA
>JAUZJE010000287.1:0-691 GCA_032886695.1 'Waltheria sp.' little leaf phytoplasma | reverse complement strand
GCTGTCTGTTTCATTGTTTCTTTGGGCAACAGCTAGAGAAATCTGTACATGTGGACATCAAGTAAATTATAGACGATGATGGAGCTCATATATACAAATCAATACAAAACTATGGTTATTTAAAAGCTGCATATTTTTCACAAATGGTTGTTGACTTAAATGGCTCAACACTTAAGTTTCATAAGCTAACCAGATGAAGGTAAATTGAATAAAAATAGACCAAAAAAAAAGTTAAATATCTCCTTTTCTCATCAAAACCCAAAATAGTAGATTAAAATCAGAGCATCTAACAGTTTTAGTTTCTTGTTTTGTCAACTAGCATTTAGTAGATTCCTATACTTTCATAGAACTTAATTTGTGCACACTTTGACTTAAGCTTGCCCTTCTACTTTTCTAGTATGAAATAAAAAGAAAAATGGATTAAAATAATAAGAAGTTAAAAAAATAATATTGTGAATTAGACAAAGTAAGAATATGCAAAGTTTTAAGCTCTAAAATATTTTCCTAACCCATGATAATTGATAGTATATTCTAAACCAGTTAAAGCAATGCAATCAAGATTGTCTTCCAAAGATTCCTTTTTGAGTTGAGTGTTTTAGCTAATGAGGCAGAAGAAATTATCAAAAAAGAAACAGGTGCTACAGCTCGAGTAATTTTGAAAGAAAAATTATTAAATAAAATTTGTCCTGTG
>JAUZJE010000286.1:0-692 GCA_032886695.1 'Waltheria sp.' little leaf phytoplasma | reverse complement strand
GTCAATTATAATTAATATTATTAACATTAAATCCACCCTCTCATACGTTCACATATATACATGATACATACATAGACACCTGATCTTGATGGCTCCTAACCCACCTGCAAAATACCTATAATAAACTAATCAAACTGCTTTACATGACAGATCAAGCCACATATATTTGACAGCACTGATCAGTTTGATCATCATGCATGCATATATGATGCAATGCATCAACCCAAAGTCATGATGGAGCGAGCTAGCTAGCCAAGCCAAAAAGGCCAAAAAGCTAGCAAGCAAGCCATACTTAGCCAAAAAATAAAAAATAAAACAATTAATTAATGTTTTTGGAGTACTAGTTATGAAAGGCGGTGAGAAGAGAGGGGGGCCATTAAATGAGGGGAGGAGGGGAGTTTCTGTATACAGTTGAAGGGGGACGGGGAAGGTCTTCAATGCCAATGGATCTTTAATAACACAATAACTCCAACTTCCACAATTGGGTCACTCAATGAACTATAACTTTTAAAGCTTTCCAACACCCTCTCTTTGCAATTAAACAATCAAATTTGAAAAATATATACCACCATGTTTCTCATGACCTACTTTTATTAATAATCAAGTGATGGCGATGAATGATTTAAATGATGAAAATTACATAAATAATAAAATTAATAAACTTTATTTAGAACGAAAAGAATTAGCTACTA
>JAUZJE010000285.1:0-695 GCA_032886695.1 'Waltheria sp.' little leaf phytoplasma | reverse complement strand
TATGAATCCGGAGAAGAGGTTCCATAATCGGTAGAAGAAGGTATAGATTATGGCAGCATTATGTTGGTTGGGAGTAACTGCTATAGTCATCATACCATAAAAAGTGTAATACAAGAGGGTGAAGTACATAAAGAACAGATACCAGAAGAACTTGCTTGCTGTCCATTCGAATCCAATCATCGCGTACACTATGATTCCATATATAAGTGTTTGAATCAAAGTGTATGGAAGCTCAATGACAACCTGCAGTATAGTGGCTTTGGTGAGGATACTCAATGACAATAGTGTTAGGTAAATGTGCAAAGCGTAAGGCAAAGCAGTTTACCTGTCCGAAGGCATATGGCAATGCTGAATACATACCAGCTGCTTTTTCTCTGTAAAGGACAGTTCTTTCAACCGCAACAACTGGTTGCACTGATACAGCGTTTTGAAGTCCTAAGAAAATTACAGCAGCATACATAGACCCCACTGCATTTAGTATATCCTGTTGCTTTGTTCTGTAATTAAAAACATTTTTCATTTCAATTAGTTGTTGAAGTAAAAAGTAATACTAGGCACTACTGCAAAAATAATAGACAGAGAGTAGCCGTTTGATGAACAATATTGAATTCTATTCAATGTTCGTAAAAGTTTAGTTTCTGGTGAAACCGTTGTTGACATAACATATCAACTCCTTCCCCGATACAATTGAATAA
>JAUZJE010000284.1:0-696 GCA_032886695.1 'Waltheria sp.' little leaf phytoplasma | reverse complement strand
AAGTAATCATAATTTGTTTATTTATACAAATAAGATATTTTTGTTGGAATAAAAATTTTTCTACATTAAGATGTAAATGGCTTTACATCGATGTAACATTCAAAATCTGGGTTTGGGAACTTTGAAGGTTACATCGATGTAACCTGAGCTATATCGATGTAAGTGAGGCAGTTTACATCGATGTAGGCCTAATTACATCGATGTAAACAGGCTGTTTTGGCTAGGATGGGTTATGTTTTCAGTGTACATCGATGTGGATGGATGTACATCGATGTAAACAACCCTGAAACTCCTAGAGAAGTGTAGAATCATGCCTAAATGAGTGGGAAACACTTCTAATACATCTAGGATACCTAGTAAGTGGATTAAACACCTAATCGGAGCCTAGATTGACCCTAGTTGAGTTGGGTTAGGCTTAGTGAGCATGTAGAGGAATTAGAGATGCATACACTTACCTGTTTAGCTTGAGACTCATCTGATAGTAATGTATACCTGTCAGGGACTCGTCCGATTGATTCGAGTGGTCGTAGCTAGTGTGTGAACGCTACGCCTTGGTGGAGGTGAGTGGTTTCTTCCAAACTGTTTTATAAAACTGGAAGTGGTAAAGTAGTGTTTTGTTAGAAATGGATTTTCATGGAACCCTAGCTGCTTTCTAACTACCTAGTAGGGGTAGTTATGGTTTGTTTGTGATAGAGC
>JAUZJE010000283.1:0-698 GCA_032886695.1 'Waltheria sp.' little leaf phytoplasma | reverse complement strand
GACGGAGTATTTAATAAAATATTAATATCACATAGAGAATTAAAATTATCTGAAAAATATTTAATAGAATCAGAAAAAGGTGAAATCTTATATTTAGATGATCAAGCTCCTATTGGTCCAGTCAGACTCAGTATATAAGGTATTCTTCCTTAGCCATTCAAAAGCCCTTGTCAAAATTTTAGTCTTAGCGCAGTCAACTAGCATCTGGCTTGAGAATCTTTGAATCTTCAAACCAAAATATTGGGCAGTGTATCTGTAGGCGACGATCCCTATATTCTCGTCTTCACCTCGTCCTCGATCGAGGTCGTTCACATCGTTCCCGTTGCCAGTGGTCCCCTTCACGATGGCAAGAGACTTTGCTTCCACATTAGCACTCAGATGCTGCTCCCAAGACAAGAGTTGTGAGCCAATACTGACAGAAATAACAACAGCAGCAACTCGTTTCGCTCATTTGTATAAAATGAGCTCCAAGAGTGTTGTTTCACTCTCTTGGGAATCGAAGACTGGTTCTGTTTCAGTTGGGACAGGTGTTATATTCTCCAACACTGGTCTGGTCATTTCTTGTGAACATTGCCTTATGTCAAATGCAATATCTCAACAAGCACGTTTCATTGATGGAACTAGCGTACCTTTTAAAGTAGTTTATAAGGACAGCAAGGCCGACTTCTGCATGCTTCAGCTGGTTGGGGAGGGTTTGG
>JAUZJE010000282.1:0-700 GCA_032886695.1 'Waltheria sp.' little leaf phytoplasma | reverse complement strand
TTCTTGACTTAAAATTAGAACTTTCGCTATCAGGAGAAATAATATTATATCCGCCAACAGAACCTCTCGGAATAATAGTAATTTTACGAACTTTTTCAATATTATCTAAAACAACAGCTAAACTCAAAGGAGATGCTTTAACTTTCTTTTTTTAACAGAAAGAAATATAAAAGACTTCTATTTAGATCAAGTTGATCAGTTAACTTCTATCATAAACTTACTCTTTTCTTTTTCCTGCCTCAGCCTGGTTTCGTACCAACTCATCTATAGAAATCAAAGTTGCAGCATTAACTGCCTTCAATGAAGCTGAAAGGTAACCCCTTTTTGAGGCATAGCGTGTGTACTCTTTAAGTTCCAATAACAGCTATGTTGTGTTCCTTCCATTGCCTATTGATAATGTAAGAATCATATATATACATTACTCCAGAAATTATTGTAAAGACGCAACATAATGATATGTTTACATGAAGTTTCATTGTAAGTTAAACCTAGTGGTTATCTTCTTCTATGTCTAATTTCGCACTAGGGAGCATTCATGCATACCTACCTATCTCTGTTTGTAAGGTCCAAAACTGTTGATGTATAATATGATGCTAGTGGATTGCAAAGTTGCTGTCTTTGCAACTTTGGTCCCATTCATTAGTTATAAATTTATAATGCTTATTACACAACAACTCACTGCGGCATTCTTCAAATAAGC
>JAUZJE010000281.1:0-704 GCA_032886695.1 'Waltheria sp.' little leaf phytoplasma | reverse complement strand
TTATTTTCCCAAGATGCTATTTCTGAAGAAATACGATTTAATTGTGATTGGTATTCATCACATTTATTTTGTTCTTCGTTGATTTCATCTTTTTTTTTATTTAAATAACCTAAATCCGATTGTAAGGAATTAAATTAAACTACAAAGTTGTCTAATTAATTACTAACCACCAACTGGTTGTCTCTAGTTGTTAATTTCCTGGGAATATATATGCTATATATCTAAATCCGTGACATCTTAGAGCCACATATATATTTTCTTAATTAGCCACATGTGGTTAGGCTTAGCCATTGGTAGCATTAATTAATCCTAGGAATCATACATTGATCTTCGCCATAATATATGTGTTTTTGTAGTCTAAAATTATTATTAGTGCTATAATATAATGTATAGCCGAGCCACTTTGGCTATTAAATAGTCAAAAAGGGCAATGTGGACGTTCCCAAACCGACGGATCCATTTGCTCCTCCTAACCCTAAAACTATTGGAGCCGACATCGGAAGACCACATGGATGCCCCCTAAAAAGACTAAGACTACTACTACTACACCAGCTGCCGCTGCGTTCCCCCACCTTCCCTAAAATCCTAATTTACCGTCTACATTGAAACCTTCATAATCACCTGAGAATGCAGAAGCATCTTGTAGTTCCTGTCCTAGGAAAAGCATTAACCTAAAACACCCAACTGGGAAGAGTAGTTCATTA
>JAUZJE010000280.1:0-707 GCA_032886695.1 'Waltheria sp.' little leaf phytoplasma | reverse complement strand
TCTTTATACATTTTCTTGAGCAGCGTGCATGCAAATAGCTGTTTTCATCCGAACCGATGAGGGTTAAGCGTTGGTTAGCACGTGACAAATATGAGATTTAACTATTCATAGTGTCATGTAAATGAATATGACTATTGTGTTATGTTGAGAGTTTTAAAAGAAAAAATCCACTAACGCCAGCTATAGCTCCCTGTCTCATTTATATATTATCTTATCCAACAATTTGATTAATCTGTCGTCGTCTGAATCTGATATATACTGATCTCTCCAATTTTCTGATGCTTGATCATCAAAATAATCGACACTACCCAATGTATGTCAAGAATCTGGTTTTTGTTCTCTGCCTTGCTGTTTTAGAGATTGGGTTCACCACCGCACAAACATGTCTTGAAACCGGTAACTTCACCACCAATAGTACTTACGGTGGAAACCGTGATCTCATCCTCACATCTCTCCCAACCAATATATCAAAAAATGGTGGGTTTTTCAACGCCAGCATCGGCCAAGAACCTAACAAAGTATATGCTCAAGCACTATGCAGAGGGGACTTATCTGCAGAAGAGTGTTCTACCTATGTCAATTTCACGGCTAAACAATTAGACCAAAATTTTTAGAAACAAATTGTCTTATATCATAATTACCTAATCTAGCTTTGGTTTGACCTTCGAATAAAGGATCATAATGTTTTAAAGCGATAATAGCTGTAA
>JAUZJE010000279.1:0-707 GCA_032886695.1 'Waltheria sp.' little leaf phytoplasma | reverse complement strand
TTTTGACTGAATATGTATATACACACACAGACATTTTTGACTGAATATCTTCTTTATATATAAGTATGAATCTCTTTAAGTCCCATGTCTATTGTCGCTTTTGTCCTTTTCACTATTATTTTAAAATCATTTTAGAAAACAATGGCTTCTTTTTCTTGGTTCAAATACAGAAGGGGGGAAGGGGCCCCAGTGGGGATCGAACCTTGCCAAAGCAAGGGGAAGGTGCACTTTTAACTGAGTTATAAGCTTAAGTGCTTTAGAAAACATTGACAAAATTTAGAACGAGATTTAATAAAACGATTTTCAAACTGGGAGATCAACTTGGGCATACCTTGCTTAGAATCTACATAAAGGAAGGCACTCAAGATAAAGAAACTCAGAGATGAAGTGAGAGAAGATTTCTCGTAAAATTTGATGTGTAGTCTGTTAACTTATGCAATTTGTAATACAAGAAAACTATTATCAACACTAATTAGGACAAAAACATTTTACTCCAAGGCAATTTAAAACCCAAATCAGTACTAAAAAGCAGGTTATTTCTACATTCTTTATGATGGCAAAAGAAATCAGCAGCTTCCAATCCGCAATAAAGATAAAACTTTAGAAATTCTTTGTTTTTCATTAAATTGATGTAATGACAATAAATTATTCTCGAATTTATAAAAATTTAAAATTTTATAAGCTTGACGAGTATCTTCAGCCAAAAT
>JAUZJE010000278.1:0-711 GCA_032886695.1 'Waltheria sp.' little leaf phytoplasma | reverse complement strand
AAATAAATTTAGGTTTACCCTTACGACTACTAAGAAGATTCTTTATCCTTGACCATCCAGACTTTTATTTCTGAATTAGTAAATTTAATAAAAGCCGACCTCCCCGCAGAAGAGTATTGCAAGAAAGGCTTCGCTGCTGAACTAAGTACGAATAATACTGTAACATTGACACAGTTGTACGCTGATTAACTGCATTTGATCCTGATGCTGATGGATCGGGCATATTTTCATATAATATCCCTTCTCTATAACCATCTTCACCAAAAGGAAAGAGAATAGGGTATTGCATTGCCATATATAATGGATGCAAAGAACTTATACGCTTAACACCCTCAAATCTATCCTCAACAATTATGTCTCTATCGTTTGCAAGCGTATCTTCATCTCCCACTATTAAAGCAGCTATCTCAGAAGATGCAGGTTCGGAATATACTCGATCTGCTCTAGACCGCTGACCTAGCAACCTCAACCTCAACGAACCAGTACTAACTTGTTCTATTCTATCTCGGACCATCCTAAAAGACCTCACTACTCTATTAATATCATCAAACATCTCCATTAAATCACTGATGATGCTTTCATCAATCAAACTATGATCTCTTTCACTTCTGAAAACTGACAGTCTATTACTCAACTCATTCTCTGTATCATAGATATATAGCTGAGCAAATCTTGGGCTTTGTCCCGGAGAAGGAAGAAGGGACCCCAACC
>JAUZJE010000277.1:0-714 GCA_032886695.1 'Waltheria sp.' little leaf phytoplasma | reverse complement strand
GCAGCATTATCTCCTGCTTGAATTTGGGTTCTAGATTTTTTAAAAATTTCTAAACCAATTGCGACAGTAGAAGTATCTTTATCTAAACCAAGAATTACAAAACAGAACATATTGTTTGGGGGGTCCCTTTACTTGGCTGGCAAGTGTCCAAACTCTTTAACTGACACCTATTTGATTGATAGATGTAATGCGTAATTTTTTATCATATTTCATGTTTAATTTAATTGGTTATTACTGCCAAGTATTTGATAAGCTCAGATCCTTCGACAACAAGATCATAAGACATGTTCCAAGGGAGCTGAATCGCTTGGCTGATGGATTGATGAAAACGACTGCTCAAGACCAACCTCAACTCTTAAAGGATCAAACTGAGATCAATACTAGAGAAGTCTTTTTTCGGTTTGTGATGAAGAACGAACTAGATTTTCTACGGAAGAAGATGCCCCCAAGTGGTCCCGCTCGTGCTTCCTACAAGTCTTTTCCTCCATTTTATCGGGGTTATCACACCTTCAACAAGGTTCTGAGGATGCGCTGAAGGTCTTTTTCAATTCAATGAATTTATGGAAAAAGTTTTCAATGAATTTGTGAAGTAGATTGGTCAAGAGAACCGGTGTTAGGGGTAGAGATATATATTGACACAGTAAACTGCAGTACATGAGTAGGCTTCCATAGTCACGTCATTATAAGAATGTGATAGTGTTTTGAGACTTTTTT
>JAUZJE010000276.1:0-715 GCA_032886695.1 'Waltheria sp.' little leaf phytoplasma | reverse complement strand
TGTTTATCAAAAACACAGGTCTCTGCTAAACCGTAAGGTGATGTATAGGGGCTGATGCCTGCCCGGTGCTGGAAGATTAAGAGGAGATAAATATCACAATTCAGATGATTGAAAGTTTTTTCAACACTGTTTCACCATCACATGATCACTTGGACGTGATTTTGATGGACGTAGATGACATCCTTGATTCAGATCCTCGGTACTCCAGTCAATCAATGCATCAGTAATCCCCTCAATTGCCTTGTTTTATACTTTCTCCAGTTTTGCTGCTATTAAAAATATTTATTGGTTTTACATCAGTTAACAGGATAAAATGGTGCTTTGGCTCAGGTTCAACCAGTATAGCTGTGACAATCCGGTTGATTGCATTAAAGATGCAACCAATCTGAAGCACCTTCTTACTCTGGAATTGTACAAAAAACTTCAGTCCAGAGGCTGGCATTTGATTCTGTTCTCAAGGAAGCTTGAGAGGCGGCAAAATGTTACCATTGAACAGCTTACTTCTTTAGGATATAGTGGTTGGTCTTCATTGATTATGAGGTATTTTTGTTACTCCTCTCCTTAAACCTTGTCTATAAACTTTTCACTCTCTTAATCTCTTTTCTTTTAACAATTCCTTACTCTTGCAGGTCGGATAGCGAAATGGAAATGGATACCAGTGAATACTTTGCTAGAAGAAGAGAAGCAATGAAGAAAGAAGGTAGTCAAATAATCA
>JAUZJE010000275.1:0-717 GCA_032886695.1 'Waltheria sp.' little leaf phytoplasma | reverse complement strand
TATAAACATATCAAAATTAGTCTTAATAACTAAAATTGTGTTTAATATTGTCTGTATGATTAATTTCGATACGTTCTATATAATTAAATATAATTTAAAAAATTCTAATGAAATATAATATAAATTATTTACAATTTCAAACAGTTAACCAATCACAGTTAAATCAACAAACCATACCAAATATAGAGTTTTAAATATACAGAATTTAAGTATAGTCGGCAGCCAAGACTTTAAGCCTCTTTCAATTTTAATTTTATCGTCAACAATTATATATACTGGCACCTCTCAGCCTTTTATAGCTCTGTTCAGTTAAAATAAAAAGCTGTTATGATTACATCATTCAATTTGAATTTAGGTCGCAACGCAAAATTTCATTAAATTATTAAAGATATTTCTTTGTTTTGCTTTGAATTATTCTC
Organism: 'Waltheria sp.' little leaf phytoplasma; assembly: GCA_032886695.1. Classification (GTDB taxonomy): domain Bacteria; phylum Bacillota_I; class Bacilli_A; order Acholeplasmatales; family Acholeplasmataceae; genus Phytoplasma. The sequence continues at coordinate 298 of JAUZJE010000275.1, read as the reverse complement.
ATTAATTAATTAGAATTGGCACAAAAAAATAAGAATTAATTAATTAGAAATCCGTTACCATCACAAGTATGTGCACAATTCATTAATGTTCATGTAATCAATTCTTTGTTATCAGTGTCACATTTAATGAGCCCCCTCATCTAGCTACTTATCCAATCAACTAGTATTAAGGCACGAGTTTCAACTTTTAAATTTTCTAAAGCATCTTGTAAAGCTAAAGCGTTTACAATAGTCCCTAACATCCCCATATAATCAGATTGATCTCTTTTCATTCCAAGAGTTTGTCCAGTAATACCTC
>JAUZJE010000274.1:0-718 GCA_032886695.1 'Waltheria sp.' little leaf phytoplasma | reverse complement strand
GGTTTATATATCTGTTGATAAAAGCATCTTCGAATAATGCGAAAATGAATATACACCAAAAGAGAATATAATAATAATGATAATTGTTGGAAGGTTAAAATGCATAGAATACTGTATTCTCTTGTTTTTAATCCAATTGACCATTCATGCATTTGATGGAAAAAATAAGATGAATGAATAGTCTGAAAAAGTATCTAGCCATTCAAGCACTACCAAAAGATCAATAACAAAATTTCCAAGTACAAATGACAGGCTAATTGAACACACATGTATGTTAAAGTTTCAATCACATTCTGAGCTAGCTGAAAAACTATTTAAGAGTGTAATCATGATAGTGTAATCATGAGGACAAAGAGTGCATAAAAGAAGCTATAAGATTGTCTGAGAACTATATATACACATACATACAAACATACATACATATATGTAACTTGAAAAGCAAATGAATAAAACTTGAAAACAAAGCAGATAAAAACTTGGAATCAGACTCACATAGAAATGCAGCTATGCACGCATAAATTCCTAGGTATACAAATATGATTGCAGTCTGGAAAATCACACAGATGAAAACCTTGAATGAGTCAAATATATTATTTAGATTAAAAAATAAAGGTGTTCCTCATGTTAATTCTCCTTTTAGTTTAGGAGATCATTATGTTATTATTAAAATTTATACACCACAAAATTTATCGAATACTCAAAAAAAACTTTTTCAACA
>JAUZJE010000273.1:0-721 GCA_032886695.1 'Waltheria sp.' little leaf phytoplasma | reverse complement strand
CTAGTTTTAACCTTAAAAAGGTTCTTTTAGGGAGATCAAAGTTACTCATAAATTCTACGTGCAATTTTAGGTACAGTTTACGTTCTTTATAAATGCTTTCTTGATCATGAGAGAAAGAGGGTTTTAATATGCTCCATATTATCTCTGTTTTGAAGTTTAAAATGCAAAATGTTCCAAAATGATTGATTGTTTTATTTATCTTATCCTAATGCAGGTCAACTTTATGAAGATGCCATTTTCTGAGAACAACTTTGATGTAGTTTATGCAACTGAAGCAACCTGCCATGTGCCAGATGCAGTATGTTAATTTAAAATTTCCTGTTCTTAACCGTGATTATTTTCATCTTGGTTGGAATGGATCATGATATTTGTATAATTCTTTGTTTGTTTTGGTTTGATTGTTTTCATGTTAGACCAACTTTATATCAGTTTGTTATCATTGTTGTGTGTAGTATGGAATGTACAAGGAGATTTACAGAGTGCTGAAGCCTGGTCAATTTTGCTACATATGACTGATGCTTTTGATCCAAATAACCAAGAACATAAGAAATTTAAGGTAACATCTAAACAGCATGAAAATACTCCACATCATTGCTGTGTATCCCCAGGTCAACCTTACATGAAACCTCTGTTCATACAAGCAGAAATTGATCTGTGGGGTGGTGTTGTAGCAGTCAGGTTTACTTGGGAGTGGGTTGTGGGTGGTGATGTGGGTGGGGGT
>JAUZJE010000272.1:0-723 GCA_032886695.1 'Waltheria sp.' little leaf phytoplasma | reverse complement strand
CTTAATTTTACATTTTTTTGTCTTCCTTTATTCTTTCTTACCCAACAGAGTACGGTTAATTAATTAACAGTGAAAATCAATATATATTGAACCCATGAATAATGATGAAATTAACAATGAATCAATTAATTACACATCAAGTTAATGTTAATTGTTGAAAGAGAACTGAGATAGCCACCTTAATTAGCTTAGCTTGATTTGGTTTGTAATGCACCAACGTCCAACATTGGAATATTTGATGGCTCATATATACCCCCCATGCACATGCAGGGCACATGCATGCGTGCTATACTATGATAATGTAGTGTTAAGAGGCTGAGGCACCGTTTCAAGTAACATCATCAGTGAGTTTGTGGTATAAAAAGCTGGTAAGGGAGAGAATTGAATGTGGGCCCTCTCCTGATATTGAAATGAAATTAAACAATATTTGAAACTAAGCCAGGCCAAGCCAACCACATCGATCGATTGATCGATGGAGGAAGCTTTTGCTGATGGCAATATGTTAGGGATAGGGAGACGGGCGAGGTATATATATATATATGCATATATGTTTACATGAAATCTGGCTAGCTACTGACGTGAGACTGACGGTAGGGTTCGTTCATTCTCATCTTATAACTATATCAACAGGTTGATTTTTTCGAAAACCATAATCTATACAACGAAATTCTTTATTATCAAATAAAACTACAAAATCATCTTTCATAATTCCAGAAATTAGAT
>JAUZJE010000271.1:0-727 GCA_032886695.1 'Waltheria sp.' little leaf phytoplasma | reverse complement strand
CGTTTATATATATATAAATATATGCAAACCAAAATCTATTTGTGATGATATAATGTATTTGTCAGAGGGAATCAACAAAGATGGGAGTAATTTTTAGAAATTTTCTGTAATAATGACAGATAATTAAAAAATTAATACCACCTTTGTGAATCCCTCTGACTAATATTATATCAATATAATTATCATCATAGATAACAACAAAACTATTTAATTTGATATATATATAAAATCAGGGTACCGGAGACTGGGAGACGATTTATAATTTTAATCATTACCCATAAATGGTATCTTAAAAAAAAAAATTAAAAAACGCCTCCCGTTCCCAGAACACTAATTGTATATATATCAATATTTGTAATATGATTTGATGAGGATGATCGTCTCAGTCTCAACCTGGTTTATATAGGTGAGGTTGGGGGCAGAGTTCATTTTTTCCGACGCCAATGGCGTGGGAATAAGCTCCGCAAAAAACAAAAACCTGACAATTGATTTGACCTGACTGGCAAGGTTTATGTAATTCCGACGCCGTCTTTGTCGGAAAATTTATATTCCGACACCATTGGTGTCGAAAAAAGTGGACCTAAAATCTAAGAATGTCAGTTTATTTGACTTGACCCTGCAATGGGGATGTTTTAAAGATAAGTTTAGTTGTTCAGCAATTTCTGTATTGGTATAACAATTTTGGTAATCTTCGTTAATATTTCCCAAAGGAACCCCAAAACTAAAA
>JAUZJE010000270.1:0-727 GCA_032886695.1 'Waltheria sp.' little leaf phytoplasma | reverse complement strand
TATTAATTTACAAAAAATAAAGATAAATAAAATAAACCACACATTTAGACTCACATCTTATCCATTGACATATGTATTATGTTAATATATATATTAGTTAAATAATTATAATCTAATATTTGAGAATATTTGTAATCTAATATTATATTATTAAAACAGAAACACTAGCACAACCATACAAGAGAGAAAGAACAATAGGCTGCTGCAGTTGAAACTACAACAACTTAAAGCAAAAACAAAATGGACAGACCATTTCCGATATCCCCACACCATTAATTAATTATTCAAACAAATTATTGAGATTAATACTACTGGCTGGCGGCCCAGCCATGCATTAAACCAGCAATTTATTAAGGGAACAAACACACCATTGGCACTGGCATTGCATGCATGCATTAACAGTCACAAAAACAGACGCCACCATTAATACAGCTTATTTTTTGGCAATTTGGTGGACAAACATCGGCGCAGTCTGAATCACTGCTACATGGCAAGTCATCGGGGAATATCTGTTCAACGCCGGCTGCACCGGACGGAGCCGCCGCCGCTTGCTCTATGTCACGGCCACATGATACAGTTGTACCTGCAAATTAAATTAACTTATATTAATTCCGACCATATCCTTTCAGCGTTTATCAGCCCTGACTATTGGTTAAATAGCACGAAATTTAGGCCTCTTTGGCGCCCCCGTTGTTATTATAAAAATTTTGTAATTCTTCAAAAAACA
>JAUZJE010000269.1:0-730 GCA_032886695.1 'Waltheria sp.' little leaf phytoplasma | reverse complement strand
CGCCTTGATTCCCCAATACCTCCGCCTCCACTCTCCCTTGATTCTCCACGCCTCCAGCTTCGCCTCCGCCTGAAACATCCGAGCCAACTTGATTCCCCAATCCCTCCTCCGCCTCTGCCTCCCCTCTCCCTTGATTCTCCACGCCTCCACCTGAAACATCCGAGCCAATTGAGAGTAGATTTTGTGGCTGCGCCATAAAAAAAAGGAAGAGAGAATTTGAATCCCAAGAGAATTTACTTTTTACTTAGGGTTTTACTTTTTACACGATTTATTCACTTATATATGGGTATAGTACTATAATTATATCTAAGATGATTTTTGGTTTTGATCCCATATTTCTTGCTCATTTAAATCCAATTAATCGACACAAGGCCGGTACGTACAAACAAACCACCCAATGGTACAGAACAAAAACCAAGCTAAACTAGGACTAGCCTAGGACATGTTTAATAAATAATAATTAATTCTTAAGTATTTTTGTCTAAAACCAAAAAGAAAAAAAAAATTGAAAAGAGCTTTAGCACTCCAATTAAATCCATATTGAATTAGAGACAATTCAAGAATTTGGGATTTATTAACGAAATAAGAAACACATGTACATTTCAAAAGGATAGATGAGTAATGAAGAAAGAGAGTAAATTATGGAAAGCCGGATGCTGGGAAACTTGCTTGTCCGGTTTGGACGGGGGCTGATTGTAAATAAGACAACAAATACAAATCATTGTATAAA
>JAUZJE010000268.1:0-735 GCA_032886695.1 'Waltheria sp.' little leaf phytoplasma | reverse complement strand
ATGCATTTTATTCGTAAACCTTTTAATATAATTCTTCTTTATGGTACAATTGTAGGTTAATATCAGAAGTGTTGATGAAGCAGTAGTGATTGGTGCTGCTCTCTCTCTATCTTCTTCAGCTTTTGTTTTACAGGTATTTTAGTGGTAGATATCTAAGAATGGTCAACCCTCTCACTTGATTAATCTGTTATGTTTTGTTGCCATTGTCCCTTTGGTCAAGTATTAACAAAACCTAGTCAGGCTAAAATCATGATGTGCTCATTACTTCTATATTTAGTTCTTTTAATGTTCTCACTGGTTTTGCTAGATGGGGGTGTTTCCTGTTCCTTGAGATATGCGATATGTCTATCTGATATAGCATATTAAAGCTTACAATTATAAGATATAGCTTCTTGCAGAGAGGGGCGAGCTGCCAACAAGATTTGGCTCAGCGACTCTGGGGATTCTTCTTTTACAGGTTCTTATTCATACTCAATATGCTTTGGTTTGTTTATTTATTATCATTTAGACCCAAAAGAGTTATACATTTTCTGTTACTTCCATTGGTTGATTTATCCTCGTTTATTGCAATTAGGAACAAAAACTATGAGGTCAATAACTTTTTTTGGGCCTCACTGCATGATAAGAAACAGTTAAATCTTTTATTTGAATTGCTATTTCTGACGTTTTCATTTTATTTTAACTCCTGACTAATAATATCGATATTATGTAAAAAAGCTCCTATATAACTGGACA
>JAUZJE010000267.1:0-736 GCA_032886695.1 'Waltheria sp.' little leaf phytoplasma | reverse complement strand
AAATTAAAAATTTTATATAAAAATATCAATAGAAAATAAATATGAATAGAATTTTATTTATAGTTTCGTTAATTAAAAATTATAATACAGTTGCTGATATTGGTACAGATCATGGATTAGTATTAATAATAATAATAATAAATTCTTTCCATGCACTAAGCTAAGCTTGCTTTAACGGCAGGCTGGCATATTGATTTTCAATCTAAGATTTGCTCGCTCCTAGGAAGTAAAAGGGACAACACGTACCAACTTAATTTGCGATGAAGAAATTTCAAGTAGCCCAATCATCTAATTTCATAGTGTCAACATGGATTTGAAAACTCAAAAATAATAATAATAATAATAATAATAATAATAATAATAATAATAATAATAATAATATTTAAGCGTTATAAACCAGACGATAAGAAGAAGCAATCTAAAGCTCTATTCCGACATCAACATGTTATCTGTTTCACAATAATCTCGTCTAACATGTACTAATTTATTATTTATTTATTTATTTATTTATTTATTTATTTATTTGCCTATATATATAAAGTGTCATTTGTCCAAGTGCGTGTACATTGATTCGAGTTAGTTCTGAACAAATTCTCATTAAATTAAATTAGTAGAAAAAATTAATATATATAAGCAAGCTGCAGAGATGAGCTCGGGAAGTCCTTCGGTTAGGGTTCCGGTGATAGATTTCTCAAAGGTGAAGCCAGGCACGGCGGAGTGGGATACGGTGAAAGGC
>JAUZJE010000266.1:0-736 GCA_032886695.1 'Waltheria sp.' little leaf phytoplasma | reverse complement strand
CAACATTTGAATCCTTTGAGCCCAGCAGATTCTGGTAGTACTCCAGCCAAGTCTAGCCACTTCTCTCACTTGTGGAACTAGACACAGGATCACTAGGGATGACTCTCACATCCCAAACTCCACTCAGAACAACGGTCTAAGCATACTCTAGCTAAGGACCCCACAATCTAAACTCAGCTTCTGGCACTTCCAGAGCTAGGAGCAACTTGGCGACGTACCGTCCACACTTGGTACAACTCTCGCCCAAGTCTCAACTCTACATCAACACTCAACTATTCACTCCTAGGATGCATACTCACATACTCCTTTAGACTCATCTAATTCGTCCGACAAACCCTCTATAACGTCTCGAGTTGTTGCCTTTCTAAGTTTTCAAAACCATTTAAATTCTCAAAACACTTTCTTTATATATATAATAGTATATATATATACCTCGAAAACCTTGAGCTCTGATACCACTTTAGTTGTCACGCCCCAACCCTAAGGTTAAGGGTAACAACCGCCCGAATCCCTTAAGGAATGACACGTCGGCCGCCATGTCACACTTAAGAGAAACGAAGGCTTGCAGTTCATAACTCTGTAAAGCGGAAATCAAATCATAATATGTATTTATATATAATACTAGGTTAAAAATACATCCTTGATCACGAGCCTCTTTTAAAGAAATTAAATTTTCACTTCTCTTAGTAGAAGTTAAATGTTCTAACTCTTGTTTTAGTTTATCTAAACCTTCTTG
>JAUZJE010000265.1:0-738 GCA_032886695.1 'Waltheria sp.' little leaf phytoplasma | reverse complement strand
GGCTAATTGAAATGCTTGATTGTGACAATTGCCAATCCACAAAACAAGGAATTGAAAGAATTACTGAATTGTAGTGTGAGCTTTGGTTAACTCAGATTGTGCTGATTCAAATGACAAAACGTTGACCAAACTAAAGAGCATAATACCTCAGATATGAATGGGCTTCAAGATAAACCACAATTATACTAAACTGCTTCCTATCTTCCAAGGATTAAAACTGGATAAAGGCCTTAACAATATAGCATATCCGATCTATCACTTTTTGAAAGCTTCATAGGGGGAACATATAGAAGAATCAAATGAGAAATCAAATACTCTAAACCACCATCATTCATTCATTCATTCATTCATTCGTAGTATCATGTCTAACCAAAATTATATCAGCTATCTTGGATTCTTTCTTTCTCCCCTCAAATAGAAATGGGTGTAATTTCAGCAAAGATATATAGCAATGGCAGCAAGTAATAATAGAAACACAAAATAAACCGAAATTAAGATTAATTGATAACGAAATCACATAATGATCATCTCTAGCTAACAAAATGGAAGTTTCAATCCTTAATAACACCAGTAGCTAAAAACAAGTATTAATAAAACAGTACAAAAAAACAAAGGCTTATAATCCATCAAAGCTTGCAATTCCCAGCCTTCTTCAACTACATAGCTCCTTATGTCCAAACCGGACAAGCAAGTTTCCAAGCATCCGGCTTTCCATAACTCACTCTCTTTCGAGAACTA
>JAUZJE010000264.1:0-741 GCA_032886695.1 'Waltheria sp.' little leaf phytoplasma | reverse complement strand
AGCTAATTTAATTATTATTAGTAACGAACAAAAAGGGATTTCTTATCCAAAAGATGAAAATGAAATTAAGAGTTTTTTGTTAGATGAAAATGTTAAAAATAATATGCATCGAGGACCGCTCGGAGATACCGAGCTTTGTGCTCTTGGATCATCTGGAGCTCTGGTCTGCCATGGTAGTAAGGGCCAATGGAGAGTAAGTGTGGTTGGTAAGCCTTTTGATTGATTTGCTTTAAGCTTTGAGGGACTCTGAAGATGCTGCAACAGTCCTTGCCTGCCGATTCGTTCAACAATTTGGGTGGTTGGTTGATTTTTGCTTCGACTGATATTAGCCAATCTCTTCTTCTGTTGGGGTCGTCGCCGGCGGTGATTCCGATGACATGATGAGGAGGCGGAGGGGTGTTGGGCGGAGGAACCATTTCTATTTCTATTTTCCGGCCGGTACGGTATTATTAGTGTGGACTGCTAAATTCATGTAGTTGGCCAGGGAATTTCCTTGCACGAACTGACGTGTTATTATTGCTTAATTAAAGACTAAAATATTAAAAGTCAACAAGTCGAGATGAAGTACTCATATGGTAAGGGGATGAGGAAAGAAAGAAAATCGAATTTATTCTTGGTGACGACTACCATGCTATTGCAAATGGAGAAACATGCTATGCTATTCCACGTGTCGCAACCAGGTGAAGCCATGTCAGCAATAACTTGTTAAATGTCTTATATTACGGTCAAAGCCTATCAAGT
>JAUZJE010000263.1:0-741 GCA_032886695.1 'Waltheria sp.' little leaf phytoplasma | reverse complement strand
AATTACCAAGACGCAATGACAATATGCAGATGGGTTGGCTATCCGAACTTATTTATCACATTCACATGCAATCCTTTTTGGCCAGAGATTAAAAGAGAGTTGTTGAATAGAAAACAGTCATCTGAAGACAGACCGGATTTGCTTGCTAGGGTGTTCAAGATAAAACTTGATCATTTGATAAAGCAACTGAAGAAAGGGAAAATATTTGGGAAGCTTCAAGCAGGTACATAAGTTAAACAAATTTGTAATTCCCTTCGTATATTCTTACTTTTTTATTCTATAGTTTTTTATCGAATACTAAATTGTAGTGACATTTTATTTTCAGTAATATATACGATTGAATTTCAAAAGCGAGGACTGCCTCATGCGCATATATTACTATTCTTACACTCCGATTGTAAAAATCCCAATCCTGCCTCTGTGGATAAGATCATATCTGCTGAAATCCCAGATGAAGAAACAGAACCAGATCTCTTTCGATGCGTGACCTCATATATGATTCATGGTCCTTGCGGTGTACAGAATAACAGATCTCCATGCATGCAAAATGGGAAATGCTCTAAACACTTTCCAAAGAGATTTGTTGAGAATACCCTATTTAATTATATGCTTCTTTTATATGTGGGGTATCCATCTTCATCAAACGTTGTATTATTAAATTTACCAATCAGGAAATAAAAGCCCTGATCGTCAAGGATAAAGAATCTTCTTAGTAGTCGTAAGGATAAACCTAAATTTGGA
>JAUZJE010000262.1:0-742 GCA_032886695.1 'Waltheria sp.' little leaf phytoplasma | reverse complement strand
TAAGATAAAATCTCCAATAAGTATATTATATATAAGCCATATTTGAAACTAAAATTAAGAATAATGAGGGATTTAACATTTATCCTTGAACAAAACAAACTTAAAATAAGACGATGATATTAAGTTGGGGCCAATCTCAATTGCTTGAAATCGTTGCACTTGAGGCGGATGATCGTCAAAGATTCCGATCTCGAGATCCTGGCTAGGTCAAAGGGGAAGATTCTTCAAGTATTGAAGCTCGATAAATGCTCCGGCTTCTCCACCGACGGCCTCCTCCACATCGGCCGCCGCTGCCGGCAGCTGCGAACCCTATTCCTCGAAGAGAGCTCGATTGTTGAGAAAGACGGTCAGTGGCTTCACGAGCTGGCGATGAACAACACGGTGCTCGAGCAATTGAACTTTTACTTGACCGAGCTTGACGAAGTAAGTTTTCGCGATCTCGAAATCATAGCTAGAAATTGCCGGAACTTAGCCTCTGTTTTAATAAGCGATCGCGAAGTCGTAGATTTAGTCGGTTTCTTTCGTTATGCCTCTGGTTTACAAGAATTTTGCGGTGGATCTTTCAATGAGCAACTAGATAAGTATAGGCAAGTAGATTGCACTGCCATAGCTTTCCCTTCGGTTTTAGCTGTTCCAGTCATACCAGATATCATTTTATAATTTCGAAATAAATTTTGATATGTAATCATAGCAGATGTCTCAGTTTCCGCTTTAATAAGACAATTTTCTTTTGCTTCTAAAG
>JAUZJE010000261.1:0-746 GCA_032886695.1 'Waltheria sp.' little leaf phytoplasma | reverse complement strand
CTTAATTCGTTATAAAAATATTGAAGAAGCTCAAGCTATTTTGGAATTTACTCGCAAAGCTGCTTCTATAGTAGTTTCAAAATTATTAAAAAGCGCTGTTTCTAATGCTGAATGGTTATCATGTGGAAGAAAAGAACAAAATATTGACAGAAGAGGAATAGCAAATTTCACTCATTTATTTTCTCTGGCAGAGTAGCAAGAAGCAACCAAGAGTTTGAATTCAAGTACTAATATAATTCAAGAAACAATTGCAAAACAATTAAAGCAGCCAAACATTTAATTTACCACAAAAAAAAGGAGCACAATTGACGTGATCAAACATGTGATTTACCCAAAAGAAAAAAGACACGTATGGTATGAATATGATGCATGAACAAGAGTGTTTCTTCAATGATGGTGACTGCATTGCACTTGAATAAACAAAGTAAGTCCTAACAAAATATACCTCGTGCGGGTAAGTCATAATAGAAGCAAGCACTTTTGATATTGAAGAGGCAATTGCAACATCAGCAGGACTTAGATGGTCAACACTTGTATTTTCTGACCAAAAAGAAAAAAGAAAATTTAATATGTCAAGAAGCAAGACACTAAATTATGGGACAGAATTCCAAGAATCTTATTTCTCTGACTCGGAAATCACTTAACAAGTCAATAGTGACAAATTACCTTTTTTTGCCATATAGGATTTGATCTTTTCATATGCTGGAAACTGAATTGCAACATGACTAATCCCAGCCAAAGAAGGC
>JAUZJE010000260.1:0-747 GCA_032886695.1 'Waltheria sp.' little leaf phytoplasma | reverse complement strand
TCTACTTTTACAAATTCTTTATTATCTCAAGAAAGAATGATCGTTTCTAATATTCCTGGTACTACTACAGATGCAGTGAATAATTTATTTCAATATAACGAAAGTTTTTATCGTATTATTGATACCAGCAAATCAATGTTTCAAGGAGGAAGTTTCCTAATTAGAAGGTGGGAGAATTGAACTTCAGTATTTAACTCAATGATTAGTGCATATTTTTTCGATCGAGAGATTTAAAATTTGAATATTATATATTAAAAAAACTTGTAGCTATTGTTACCTTTTAAAAAGATTAAAAGGTTTACTCAAAAAAAAAAAAAGAAGGTATAGAAAATATATAAAAATAATGAATATAAATAAATAAAGGGGAAATAAGTCCAAAAAAAAATAAGCCTTGACAATTCCAAATGGGAAGTACACCAAATATCTTCTGCCCAACATTCAAATTAAGTTTTCTTCAATCAAAAGAAATTTCTATCTTGCTCCCATTTGATGAAATTATTTTTAGTGGGATTAGTTATAGTGAAATAAGTGTAGTTAAAGAAAAACTATGATAAAATGATTGGATAATAAGTCTAAATTGAGAGTGATTTTAAAAAAGCAACTAAAGTTCTCAAACAAAACTCAATCCTTAAATTTTGTTTAGCATCGCTAGTACGATTAGGTTTAATATGTTTACAAATAGTTAATTCTTCATTAGTAGGAATAATCAAAATAGGGATGATAGAATTTTTGTTAGCAATATTTCTT
>JAUZJE010000259.1:0-749 GCA_032886695.1 'Waltheria sp.' little leaf phytoplasma | reverse complement strand
TATTATATCGATAATGATAATGATAATCGATGTTTGATATTGTCTCGAATTATCATTCATATCATTATTAATTATCGATATATAATAAAACTGGAATTTAGATGGGTTGACGTGTTGGTTGTACACCGATTGTGGGACAGGTTGGGCCGGGTCGGGCTGGATGCCGGATTTGTATGGAATTTATATTTTTAAAAATTATTAATTAAGATATTAATATGGTTGGTTTTTTTGTATAGAGTTAATATTTTTGTTAATTAAGATATTAATACTGTTGGGCTTTTTGTATGGAATTTATATTTTTTGTAGGTCTATATGATGATTTGTTAGATGGGTTGGTTGGAGAGCAATTGTGGGCCGAGTCGGGCCGGGGTTGTATGAAATTTATATTTTGAAAAATCTTTAATTAAGATATTAATATGGTTGGCCTTTTTGTATAGGGTTAATATTTTTGTTAATTAAGATATTAATACAGTTGGGTTTTTTATATGGAGTTAATATTTTTTGTCGGTCTAGATGATGATTTGTTAGATGGGTTGATGGGGTGGTTGGAGACCGATTGTGGGCCGTGTCGGGCCGGAGTTGTCTGAAATTTATATTTTTTAAAATTATTAATTAAGATATTTATATGAAAAGTTAATATTATGGTTAATTAATTAAGATATTAATATGGTTGGGATTTTTGTATGGAGTTAATATTTTTTGTCGGTCTATATGATGATTTGTTAGATGGGTTGATGGGTTAGTTGGAG
>JAUZJE010000258.1:0-751 GCA_032886695.1 'Waltheria sp.' little leaf phytoplasma | reverse complement strand
ATAATTCTTTCGGAACACGTTTAAAAGTTTGAATTAACAAAAATAAATGTACTACACTAATCATCACATACTTTGGCACGTGACAAATGTTTGGTGATAATGCTTGCATGTACTTAGTTAAAATGGGAAAATATATATCAAATATATACTATAAGAAAAAATCAAATACACGGTCTCTACCTAGCTAGCTAACCTACTTGCTCACTATCATTTGGTCCCCATACTCACAAGTCACAATCCATCATATTGTCTTTCGAGTTTTAGATTTTTTTAATTCTTTAATATTTTCTCTTTGGTTATTGTCCTCTGTCTTCTCGCAATAATTTCAAATTAACATTCCTTAGAAAAATAAATTTTTACTCTAACTTATTTTGTTGATATTAATTAAACAGAGCTTAAACAATTATTAAAGCCCCAAAAGACATTTTGAGCTTAAATTACTGTTATTTATCGCAGTAAACAAAAGTTCTATTAGTAATTACATTGATTATCGTTCCCAATTATAGAAATTACATTAATGAAAAAACAAAAAGAAGTAGAGATTAAACTAAATTCCATTATCTCTATGTATTTTAGTTGTTGATGGAAATTAAAATTATTATTATAAAAAAAATAAAAAATCTTGAACGTGCGACCGACTGATCAGAAGCCACGTGTCGATCAAACAGTAAGTGAAGAATATAATGAGCAATCGCATTATCGCACCGAATAGTTGCCTTGCCTTTTGCCTATTGCTTCCTATTCCTATCCT
>JAUZJE010000257.1:0-752 GCA_032886695.1 'Waltheria sp.' little leaf phytoplasma | reverse complement strand
TGTATTTCCCTTGGGTGAATGCAATGTTAAACACCATTAACATGGTGTGTTCACTCTGCGAAGCGGCTGCGTACATGCCTTGAGCTCTTCCCACGATTTTGGAGTTGATATCGGGCTCCACCGTCAGAGGGTCATCCATCACGGACACGGCCCCGAAGAAGGAGTTGGAGCTGTTGCTGGGCGGCGGTTGGACGACCGTAACGGCGGTGGGGTTTTTGCCTGATTGGATGTCGTGGAAGTAGAAGCGAAGGTGGGATAGTTTCTCTCGCTTGAGGCCAAGGGAAGATGGGGATATGTGTTTGACGAAAACGTCGTCGTTTTCGTCATGGGATGGATGGGCCATTGCCAGGGTTGAGAAGGAGAAGATGGCAATGAGAGCAAGGAAGAGGAAGATGGAACTTTGCATTGTGGCCATGGTTGGTTTGGAGTTGGCAGAGTAGAAATTTGAAGGGGTTTATATCATTAATCTAAGGTTAATAAACTAATTAACTGGTTCGGAGTCCAAGGAAATTAACGTGTGTAATACTTGATTAGTTGTCACCATAAGCTAATTAACTGAAGTAAATCATTTTTTACTTATAAAATATTGAAATAAAATCCCAAGTTCAATCTCTTTATACATAAATATAAAGATATATCTTCTTTAACCATAATAATATAAACAAAATCACTATTATTAGATGCTGTTTTAACTAAATAGTGATGACCTTTGGTAAAAGGATTAGCATTCATAATGATAGCAGATATATTGT
>JAUZJE010000256.1:0-754 GCA_032886695.1 'Waltheria sp.' little leaf phytoplasma | reverse complement strand
ATACCCGTGGAATCTTTTTTATGAGCTGTCGCTAAATTTTCTTGATAAGCTATTTTTCTCACTTGCGTTTTAGTTAATGCACTCAAATTTAAGAAGATATAAGTTTGAAAAAATCTCTTTTTCTTTTTTCTAATTCAGGATGACTTCACCCCTATACTTCTAATAATTTGTTTATGAGAGCTTCTAAAATCAGCCTCTTTTTTTCTTTGTGAAGCCTCTAAAATTATCTTACATTAATATCCCTAAAGGAAATGTCAAAAAAGTCCTTTATTAAACATATGTAGCCATCACTATTTATTTAATAGAAAATACATTATTAACCTTTTACCCTAATTTATTCTTCTAGCCTCTCTTTCTTTTTTTTTTTCATTTTCTTTTCTATTTCTTTCTTGGTCATTCATCTCCTCACTCTAAAAAAAAAAAATCTACTGTTTAAAAATCTATCGTTGCCCGCCTATTCCTCCTTCAGTGCTTGGCGTTGGCAAGTGTCCAACTCCTCCTTCAGCATTTGGCCGCGTTGGTAGTAGTTTTGCAACTCATCAAGCTGGCCATTCTAGTCCTGGGATTAATAAACCTTAATAGCCAAAAAAATTAGACAAAAAGATAGTTCCGCATATATACATATTAAAAGCTTTTTGTTTTTTAAAGGAATAGTTGAAAACGTGTTTTCATACAATAATTACATAGGCAGAAATATGCTTTCGCCTATACATATAAAAAATAGAAATGATTTTCCATATTTTTATTGTAGAAG
>JAUZJE010000255.1:0-757 GCA_032886695.1 'Waltheria sp.' little leaf phytoplasma | reverse complement strand
CTATTGGTTCAGGAAAAATTATTGAAATTTTACCGAATTAATTAAAGTTATTTATAATTATGAAAGAAGACTATTGTATAGTCTTTTTTTATATTTTGAATCATTTAATTAATATTAAAATTTTTACAAATCTCCCAATCACATATGTATTTCCTTTTTTTTTTTTTTGTCACGCTGTTTTATAAATTAATAATTATTCAAACCAAAAAATTAGAAGAAAACCCGTAATTTGATTATTTCTTAATTTCAACCATGATATATGGAAACACAATATTTTCTAATTAATTATATCAAGAAAAAAATTCTTTGATTACTTTTTTAATTTCTCATTCTTTGACCAATTTTTACAAATCCCCCAATCACATATTTATTTCCTTTTTTTTTTCTGTCACGCTGTTTTATAAATTAATAGTGGCTAGAAGTTGTGATTTAGTTGCTTGGTTATAACTAGCTAATATGCTAATAAATATAATTTGTTGGGGGGATGCTGTGTTACCTTTAATTATATATGTTCATTTCCTACATAGCTTTGCTGATGCCTTAGTAAAATTAGTAGTGGCTAGAAGTTGTGATTTAGTTGCTTGGTTATAACTTTTTTTTCTCTTAATTTAATTTTCTTGTATGATAAATTTCTCTATTATCTTTTAAAAAATCCACAAGCTCTAGAAAAAGCACGAATAGAAGCTTATCAATATAATGAAATAACCTATGATACATTAAGTAAATTGAAATATCTTGATGCTGTACTCAAAGAAAC
>JAUZJE010000254.1:0-760 GCA_032886695.1 'Waltheria sp.' little leaf phytoplasma | reverse complement strand
GTGGTAGAGGGGATTAAGATCTATCAAATGGTGTAATTACTTTAGCATGGTTTGGAAGTTGGAAACTTGGCTATGTTGAGAGCAAAGAATCGGGGAAGAAGAAGAAGAACCGAGAAGCATGAAGAATGGAGAAGAAAAAGGGTGGGTGGAATTTTAATCAAATAAAAATTGAGAAAATTACTCTTAGGTCCTTAGACATTTTCATTCACTACAATAAGGCCCAAAATCAAAACTTTCAAAATAAAAACTTATCAATTAAGTCTTTAACCATTTTGTTTACAAACCCAATAAATTAGTAAATCCAATAAATAATATATCCAAATAAAATTTTAACAAAGAGGATAAAGTGGAATGAATCAAAGAAGCAAAATTTTGGGTTGGGGGATTACACCATGACTTCTGACTCTGATACCAAATTGGTGTGTGCTTTAGTCAGGGATCTAGTCACAATGCGATTAACTTAGAAATCCTCCTCGCGAATGGATTAATCCTTGTTATTATTTCATCCTTTCCTAGAGGTACCTATGGTGAAAGAGATAGGGAAAAGAGAAATGAAAAATCTTAAGAAGGAACCCTCCTAAAAGTAGCTTTTATATAGTAGGTTGACAAGGATAATTATTGGAAGATAAAGATGCAAAAAAATAGAAATATGATTTTGATAAAAATCGGAAATGATAAACTAATTAATCTAACCAAAAAAATACAAACCTACCTCTAATGGCCATAGAAATATGCAATTGCAAAGTTTTTCCGAACTTAC
>JAUZJE010000253.1:0-763 GCA_032886695.1 'Waltheria sp.' little leaf phytoplasma | reverse complement strand
ATTCTCATATTTTTGAACATGTTTTTGGTATGAATCATGAAGATAAAACTATTCAAATGATTATCAATAATAAAGAAATGATTTCTATGTCTTTCGCAACTTAGTTAAGTTAGAAATCACAGAAGGTGATAATATCTATAGCAACCAAGTAACAGGGCTTGTATCGTTTCTCCGATGCACGCCTAATGTAACATCCCTGCTCATATCTCTGGTATGCATTCTATAACAATTAAAAATATGTTCATTAATTTGAAATATCAATTACTATCCAATTAAACCCCTTAACAATATTTCTCTTTTAATAATTTGATGGTTTCAGGAATCCAAAGGAGTTGGAGATTGTTCACCAGCAAACGCAGTACCTGATTGTCTATCTAAGCTCAAGGAGATTAAAATGTTAAAATTTGATGGACATAGTCGTCTATTTAATGTGATCACCTACTTCTTGATGAATGCAAGCAACTTGGAGAAGCTTACTCTATGTATGAATGGTCTTGAAGAAGGTGAACGGTTGAGTATTGCCAAAGAAGTAATGAAGATACCGAGGAGTTCATACAAATGTCAAGTTCGGTTTCAGTTGATTATATATATATAGTCTTAATTAAGATAATTGATCTGATGTTCATCAATTGAGGACCTTAAGGTGCAGCTTTGTTAGGGTTGTTGGTTGATAATTTTTTCCAAAATTGTCAAAAGTTTAAGTTCAATTATGTTTTGAAGAGAATGAGATTGTGAACAATATCTTACTATAAGGTATATTAAT
>JAUZJE010000252.1:0-766 GCA_032886695.1 'Waltheria sp.' little leaf phytoplasma | reverse complement strand
AAATATTGAAGATAGAGATCGAACTATTGAAGCTCGAGAACAAACTATTACACAATTAAATCAAGAAACCTAATTGATACATTTTACAGCCAATCAAATGGCCTTCAAGAAGACAGTACTTTGATATGAGAATGAGATCAAATCATCACTCTTCCTAACAAAGAAAATGACAGAACATGAAAGGTTTATGACATATACCTCTAACTCTAAAAGAGAGGACGGATTACCACCGCGCACAACCAATTTCTCCAGATAAGGGGAACTTTGAAGCAAACTTGCAACTCCGAGGGAATCCCATTTCCCAAAGGCCGCGTGTAGAGTTAAACATGTACGTTTGTTGGTGGACAAAGTGCTTTAGCGATTGCTGCCGATAGAACCTTAATTTGGACATTACAAAGCATAACAAGATAAACAAACCAACGGTAAGTGGAATAGCTAGCTAGCACACCGATTGCATTGCAACTATTAATTTCTCTTTTCCTACTTTTTCCTATGGCGCTATGAGGCATCAAGCATTGTTATATTGAGACGGTTATTCACATCACATCACATCACGCAAGACAAATATATATAAAAGTAATAATAATAACAATAACTTACTTGGATACAGTAAGTCCCAAGAGCGAGTTTGGGGACATGGTTAAGAGTTTGTAGCGTTTCCCAGACCCAGTGAAAATAGTCGGAAAAAGGTACTCGTTCCTCTTCCGGGACTTGGAAAAAGTCCAGGCGGTAATCAAGAATAACATCCTCCAAGGATGACACGTTT
>JAUZJE010000251.1:0-776 GCA_032886695.1 'Waltheria sp.' little leaf phytoplasma | reverse complement strand
TGATTATCAATGATAAATTAGATGAGACAGTTAATATTATTAAATCTGTTTTAATTGCAGAACGTGTAAAATTTAAAAGGATGATTAAGTTTTATTCGTCTCAAATTTTAATTTGAAACTATATATGGGTAATATCCAAAACAGTAGCATCATTCCTGGAAAGAATGTCGATTTTTGAATTGCCACAACCCATGAAGGAGGAGAGTACTTTACATTTGAAAGGAACCAAGTGAGTCATGGGGAAGAAGAACAAGAACAAGAAGAGTTTGCTATTTAGCCCTTATGGCGGCCGGCCTTTTCTTTCCATCAAGAAAGAACAAAAAGAAAAACAAAGAAAAGAAAAAGAGAAAAAAAGAAAGAATAATGAAAGTGATTTGCATGGAAAGATATAACAAACTAGAGAGAGTTAACAAAATGAGTGATCCAACGAGAATTGTGGGATTAGCTAGTTAATTTGTAACCACAATAGACTCAATTAAGGGATTATATTTCACATAACAATGTCTATCTTAAATACCCCTTTTTTTCTTATTATTGACTTCTTTCTTTTTAAGAAAAAAAAAGGTAGGCATATGCTTAATTAATTAGATTAAATGTGTATGTCCAGGAAAATAAGTTGTTATCTTTCAGTTTAATCTACTCCTTCCATGCTTCCAAGGCATCTTTGTGGGTGAGGGTAGCACTTTTAAAGAGCATAATTAAATGGCATTTGATGGACGAGATCATTGGCAATTTCAGAATACACACTCCACCCTACCATCATAGGATAGGAGGAA
>JAUZJE010000250.1:0-780 GCA_032886695.1 'Waltheria sp.' little leaf phytoplasma | reverse complement strand
AAGCATGATAGTATGTACTTTGAAAGACTAAAATGCCAAAGCTGACCCCAAAATTGAAATCCAATTCCATAATAATAAAATTCACAATTCGACATCTTTCTTTATTTAACTACCTTTTTAACATAGAGCCAAGATTCTGCTAAGAATATATCAATGTTGCTTTGTCATTCACTAATCATAAATCTGGCATAGATTAACATACATAGATAACTAATATCCTACCTAAATAAATATATCAGACGTCTTGATGATTATAAAAGTTAGAACTTAGATGCTAAGAGAAAGGCTACCTTCAAGAACTAAACTAATCCCATCATTTACAGTGACTCTTTTTTCAACAAAAAGGAGACACCATTATTTGATAACAATAGAATGCAAGCAGAATTTTGGAAAATCAGATTCAATGCATAAGGGTTGAATGCCAACATCCTCCCTTCTAAATCTGAAAGTGAATTTAAAAAAGACAGGGCATCTGCAAGAAGGGGGCAGCTATAGAGCAGATAAATTAACTTGGATTACAGGGAACGTTAAACTACAGCAGTAGGAGGAGCAAAAACCATGGCTGTAATTGGTGGAGTTTGCAGCATGTTTCTGGAGATAAGAAAAGTGGTAGGTCAGATTAAATAGGAAGGGTGACAAAAATTTCAAGCAATACATGGCAGTTATCCACAACTCAGTTGCAACTCATGTAACAGCTAAAGTAGTGAGATGTTCATTTATATAATTTAAAAGTTTGATATCACAAATTCTTTGATAAAGATTTTTAATTGTTTGATCTAA
>JAUZJE010000249.1:0-781 GCA_032886695.1 'Waltheria sp.' little leaf phytoplasma | reverse complement strand
GTCAACTGAGTACCTGATTTGGACCCAAGAGTTCCTAAATTGAAACAATTTATAAAGATTGGTACCTAAATTGGCACTTTCCTAAGGTTAGTACCGGAATTGCGCATTTTCGCAAATGTCAGTACCCATTTTGGCACTTCTCCCATAAACAAAGGCGCTTGTTGGGAGGCAACCCAACCATTTAGTTTTTGTATTTTCCATTTAGTTTATGTTTTTCATTTAGTTTTTCCCTTTAGTTGCATTTATGTTTTCTAGTTTAATTTCTTTTTGTTGTTTTTGAATTTTTGACAGAATTAGGTCCGGATAAGTAGTAGAAAAACGCATCATGCAGTGGCTGAGAGCAAGCTTAATTTGCAGGCAGAGGCGCACGGTCGTGCGCCTGCGCACGACCCGTGCGCCATTCGCAGGCCAAACTTCAGTCTTCTTTTCTTGATCTTTTTAGCTCCAATTCGACCTCGAGCATTCCTGGGGAGTTTCTGAACCCTTTCTCTTTTGTTCTTTACTATATGGTTTAGTGCAATTGGGACATTGCACATTTTAAGTGTGGGGGAGGGGTTTAGATTACTTATGCTTTGCATGTTTGATTTTTCTTTCATCACTTATTCTTGAGTTTGCCCTTAAGTTGTTTTCTTTGTTGCTTTTATTAGAAAAATTGAAAAAAATTGAAAAATTGAGAAAATCCAAAAAGATTTTTGTTTTTAGTTTTAGTTTTATCCTTCAGTAACCGAAATTAAACCTGCTATGATATAAAGAATAGTTGATTTACCACAACCTGAAGGAC
>JAUZJE010000248.1:0-781 GCA_032886695.1 'Waltheria sp.' little leaf phytoplasma | reverse complement strand
TGTATGGCATGCTAGGCTAGGCCACATTTCTCTTTTAAAGATGTCTCATGTACTTAGTATTTCTGTTTCTTCTGCTACTAAAGCATAAGTGTCAAATTGTCCTGTTTGTCCTTTGGCAAAACAATGTAAATTGCCATTTCCTGTACATATTTCAAGTATAACTATAATTTTTCAGCTTATTCATTTGGATGTGTAGGGTCTTTATTAAACTCATAAATATTTTCTCACTGTTGTAGATGATTTCTCTAGATTGACATGGACATATCTGCTCAAGCACAAGTCTGATGTCTTTTCTGTATTGAAATACTTTCTTAAATTTGTTCAAACTCAATTTCATACCTCTGTTTAGACAGTAAGAAGTGATAATGGCACTGAGTTCTTCAATGATGCTTGTGTTTCCTTGTTTGCTGATTTTGGTATAGTTCACTAAAGTTCTTATCCTTACACACCACAGCAAAATGGTGTAGTAGAACGTCAACATAGGCATCTCCTTGAGGTAGCTAGGTCAATTAAGATTCAAGCTAATATTCCTACTAGATATTGGGGACATTATCTTCTTACAGCCACTTATTTGATCAATAGGTTACCCTCAGTTGTTAAGAATAACAAAACTCCTTTTGAGTTATTGTTTGGGTACCCTCCTCAGTTATCTCATATTATTTACAGGTTCTATTTGATTTGTTATTAGTAAATTACGTAACCATAAAGGGCTGTTTTTTATTGTTAAATTATTTATATATCTTATATTATATTCATAACAATTGTGATTTTTAATATTTAT
>JAUZJE010000247.1:0-781 GCA_032886695.1 'Waltheria sp.' little leaf phytoplasma | reverse complement strand
CTTAAGGCCTGCCACCAAATCTGCCTCTGCACTTAACAATGTAATAAGCCTATCAAGAACTATATGGACGGCTATCTCAGCCATTTTCCTTTTTTCTTTTTTCACTAACTCCGGCCCTTTCCTTTCCTATCAAATTATCAATGAAATATAGTCTGATAATTAGTTAAGACTAGTTGCTTAGAAAAGTATCTATCTATTACTAGTCTTTTTAGGTCCCACCAACAAATGCATTCTACTCAATCATTTTCCTCCACTCAAATCTTGATTTTATTTCTTTTTACCATAAAATTAGGACAAATGTTGAATCTTGCATATAGTGGGACCCATTTGGAAGAGAATTATGACTCATCAATTTGGAAGAAATAATTTCTCCTGACTGGGCCTCAACGATTGATAAAACAGTCATACTTCCTTCACCTAATTGAGAACTTGATTTTGCAGCTCTTTTTGATTAATTTTTATTACCAAAATTATTTTTTTTGGTAATATTGAGCATAAATGATAAAACAAACAAGGTAAAATTAGATATTTTAGTACCATCAACTTTTATGTAATTTATATATGAATATTACATCAATTGATTGATGTATATTTGGTTTCAAAAGATTTATGGTTTGAATTTCATTTGTTGTTATTATATATATATATATTTTGTAATAGATGATCTTAGCGAAGAAGATAAAGAATCTTTTATTGTTCATTATAATTCTCCGCCTTTTGCTGTAGGTTCGATAGGTAAATATATGATGCCTTCTAGAAGAGAAATTGGGCATGGTATGTT
>JAUZJE010000246.1:0-783 GCA_032886695.1 'Waltheria sp.' little leaf phytoplasma | reverse complement strand
TCCATTCAAAAGCATATATATGTATACCGCCTATCAAGCTGACGAACTACCCGGGTCGTCCCCAAACCCCGACAGTTCCATACTAATAAACTCATTAGTCTCGGCAGGGATGACTCCCCGTCATCCCCGCCGCTACATCATTATGCGAAACACACTGTCTCTTAATCACCAGCCCTTCCTCCTCAAACTCATTGACCATCTCATTCAAAGCCCGCTTCACCCCAACATTCTCTTTAGCAGAATCTCCCTTATTAGACCGTCGGGCCTCTCGCTTCCACTTTTTACCACTTCGGGCTTTACTAGCCACAGCCTAAATAGCCTTTTCAATCCCAAAAATATCATCAACTTGTATGTGCATGGTACTATTCACGTGGTCTTCATGGGCTTGGCCCCCCTCTCCTCTCTTTCCATATTAATTAGAAATATCATTCAGCACCCCCTGTCATGTGGCAAGAATTGGGCCTGCCCATCCACATCCAGTTGTCGTTGACCATTAGAAGGCAAATCCCCAAAAATTCGGGGATGATGATGAGGACTTGAATGTCAAGCCTCAATCTCATCCGAAACTTCTGGGATAACATTTTCCTTACCAGCAACTGAACCGTTATCCATCGCCTGCGTCTCCCGCACCCCCTTCGGCACATCACCATCAACACTCTGGTTCACCAAAGATTCAATAGCAGTTAAAATCACAGGAATAGCAGATGACCATCCTACTATAGTAACATCAGAACCTTCTTTAACTACTCGAGCTTTACCAATTTCTATTTCATAAGGTTCTAC
>JAUZJE010000245.1:0-785 GCA_032886695.1 'Waltheria sp.' little leaf phytoplasma | reverse complement strand
GGTTGATTTGTGTGGCCCAATTACTTTCCCAATCCCAACTAGCCATTCTGAAAAAGGAACAAATTAAAGTGATTATCGCTTTAGACAATGACGAAACAGGATGTAAACGGAGATGAAGAACAAAACTACAAAAGATGTGTGCAAGTGCAATGGGCCTATTCAAGCCACTTATGCTGCACACAATTGGGATAATAGTCCTTTATTGGTCCCAACATAATCCAGGCTTCTTCAATTATGCATATGGAGCACAACATTATACATAGCCCAACCTTCTTAAGAAAAAAAGCCCTACGGCCTACACTGCCCTACCTTTAGCTAGATTGATCGCTTCTCGCTGTATATAAACAACACCCCCATAAACCCTAAATCCCCAACAACAATCTCTCCTTCGGTTTATAAAACCCTAAATCCCTCTTTCTCGCCTCCCGCCTCCCTCCGCTCCCACCACAAACATTTCTTCAGATTTAATGAAACCCCATCATGATTTCACTCAATAGTTTATAAAGATCTAATCTTTTTCTGTATTTCCCCCAAATTTTCAGCTCAATTGATGGTTGATTATTTCCCTATCATTTATGTTTTTTTTTTTTTAATTTTTTGCCTTTTTTTTTTCTCTGCCTATGATGGTGTTAAATATACTTTGAGAGAGGTATTCTCTTTGAAAACAATCAAATCTGAGGCATAAAAATCCTTTGATTTTATTTGCTTGATGATTGCTTTTATTTTTAGCTTTTTTTAGGATGGGTATTTGGGTTGGTAGATCGGAAGAGCGTGGTGTATGGCAA
>JAUZJE010000244.1:0-787 GCA_032886695.1 'Waltheria sp.' little leaf phytoplasma | reverse complement strand
ATTCGGGTGTGTTGACATAAATATCAGAACTTTTACTCTAAACCCATTTTGTTAAAGTCTTAAAAGATTAGAATTTTAAGTTCTAGCTAGTCTTGCTAAGAGATAAAAAATGTTAAACATTTTTCTTTTTGTTGTCCCTCGAAGTTGGAAGTAATCAGTTCAAATTGAAAATTGAGATTGGGTCCAAATACAAATCGGGGAATAAGTAATAACTTTAGGGTCCCTACCAACTAAGACAATATCAATTACAGCCTTGACCCCAACAAATCAACCAATTGATAATTCGTTATTGACGAAGTTAACTTATGTGGTTTTGGACCATAGATAAGTCTCATTTCATCATCATGGGTGTAATTATGGAGTTTTAGATTTGAGCATCATTATCATTTGTGTTGTCTTTCAGTTGATTAATTATGCCCCTGCAAACTTTTTCTTTTTGCATACCTTTAAAGGAGATAAAAGGAGGCTTTTTCCTCAAAATAGTATCCATTTTCTTTAGTCATTTGCCTAATTAAGATTTGAAATAATATGGGAACTTTGAATGCAATTTTAGATTAATCTATATCACATGGAGGAAAGGGGAGGGAAATTAAAGAAAAAAAAAAAGTCTAAAGTGGGGATGTATCTCTACTAATTTTGATTAGTAAAATGGAACTTTGAATGGACCATATTTTTTGTTCTTAATTTCGTTATATCTTTTCTCATAACTTGGTTACGCAAGTAAAAACGTTCGAGGTTTTTAATAAACGGCAATAAAGAAAATAAAATTAGTCAAAATGAATATAAA
>JAUZJE010000243.1:0-788 GCA_032886695.1 'Waltheria sp.' little leaf phytoplasma | reverse complement strand
AATGTGATGAATTTGAAGTTGGGTTGTTCTGTCGCAGTGTTCACAACATTCCGCCTTTAATCGCATCAGTTTCACCCATCACGTGATGTAGTAGAACATATCCACTCCCAGGCGTATGAATGCTTGCCTACAGGAAAAAGGTTTTCAAAATGAAAAAGACCAACTACCAATTCCTAAGGTCACAGGAATGGAACATGCTATCATATAGATAGATTCAAAATCCCCATCAAAAAGAGGGTAAAAAAACCTTTGGGGATGTAAATGTTTATATTAAATTAAAATACGACTGGGAGCACATATAATTTAAATTAAAATTTTAATATATTTATTTTATTTATGGTACTTTAGAGTAATATTTTTAATAATTAATTAATTATTTAAAAAAGAGAAAGTGGTTTGTGTTAGGTGATCACAAGACCTATCTATTTTCTATAATAAAAAATGGATGATTGGAGGAGATACACAACCCCGCTCAGAAATGGAGTTGGTCCCATTCTAAGAGTTTTGTTTCGCATTGGTGTGTTTAGTTCTCCGTGTATTTAGAAATAGTAAAATGAGTATAGTTTAAAAAAGGTATTTCGTTAAAATAAATAGTAAATTGAATATAATTTTAAAAAAAGTAATTAAATACACAGCAACCAAACCAACCCTAATGTTTTAAGAGAAAGTCTAATGTTATACTTTACATAGAAATCAAAGACAACTCTTATATATCAAAATTAGAACTTGAAATACTTAATTATTGTCTATGAATTTTAAAATTAATTGTAATACTTAATGGTTCTAAT
>JAUZJE010000242.1:0-788 GCA_032886695.1 'Waltheria sp.' little leaf phytoplasma | reverse complement strand
CTAGATGGTTTTAATAGTACTAACCGAAAAATTGTCTTAATGGGGGCTACTAACAATCTTTCTAAAATTGACCCTGCTTTACGTAGTCGTTTTAGTAAAGAAATCTATATTGGGAATTTAAAAGATGTCGAAATTGAAGGTTATTTGAAACATATTATTGTTCCTTATCAAATTAGTTACCATACTTTTTTAGCTTTAAAAGATATCGCCCAATTATGTCAAGGCAAAAATTTTTCCAATCGGGATTTAACAACGATCATCGAAGAAGCTTATAAAAAAACCGCCAAATGGCGTCAACACAATCCTGAAAATCATGAAGTGATGTTGCCTTCGGATCTTGAAGAAGTTTTAAATTTGAAATTAAAAATTAAAACTGCTGCTCATCAAGTTAAAAACCGAAGAGAAGCTTGTGAAAATCAATATGCCCAATGGCGGCAAGGATTTAATCAATATTTAGCTAAACCAAAAGATGAAACTAAAATAAGCGTTAGTTTTACCTTTGATTGTTTAAATGGCATTAATTATTATCCTCGGCGCTATTCTCAAATTTCCTCCGAGTTAGCTAATCTTAATCAGCAATTAACTAAAATTCACCAAGAAAATAAAATTCCCCCATTAGAACAAGAATTAGCCATTTTAAAACAAACGCCAGACAAATACCAACAAACCATTCAAGATAAAACCCAAGAAATTATTGACCTTAAAAATAATCTTGAAACTCTGCAAACTCAAGCAGAAGCGTTAAGAAAAGAATTAAAACTAGTTGAAA
This sequence comes from 'Waltheria sp.' little leaf phytoplasma, assembly GCA_032886695.1. Classification (GTDB taxonomy): domain Bacteria; phylum Bacillota_I; class Bacilli_A; order Acholeplasmatales; family Acholeplasmataceae; genus Phytoplasma. The sequence continues at coordinate 19 of JAUZJE010000242.1, read as the reverse complement.
ATCGTCTCCAAAATCAACC
>JAUZJE010000241.1:0-790 GCA_032886695.1 'Waltheria sp.' little leaf phytoplasma | reverse complement strand
GTTCGATCTCTATCTTCAATATTTTGTTTTTGAGCTTCAATAGTTCGATCTCTATCTTCAATAGTTTGTTTTTGAGCTTCCATAATTTGATCTCCCTTTTTAATAGTTCGATCTTCAATTCTGACTGGCACTTCCACTCCGATACTGAGTAAAGGTAATGAAGGTAATATTCTAAACACTTGCAAATTTTAAGAAATTCTAAACCTTGCACTTATTCAGGGGGAGTATTGGGGGATAACTTCTCATTTGAAAAATAGGTTTTGTCATATCAAAAAGGGGAAGATTGTTGAACCCTGGTTTTGAATATGACAAAATCCTATAAGTGTTTAGTCTTTAAAATTATGCAAGTTTATATTCCAGTATCGATATTGATATCGGTATCCGGTTTTGGATATCGGAGTCAGCTACTTTGTTAGAACTTACAGGTCTTTATAATAATTCTCAATTATTTAAATGCTTAATGATTATCTTGACCTGTTAGAAATGTTCTCCTAACAAGTAGAATGAAGTTTGAATTCTTAGCCGTTTTCTTAAGGCCATATCAATACCAGGTATGAATGTATCTATATGGACCTATGTTGGACTGACAATGTTTTGTAGGAATAACTTGAACAAAAATCTTTTCAAAACAAGTCAACATCAAATTCGCCTCAAGATTTCTTCAAGTAAACCAGTCCCGAAGTCATATCGGAATCGGTAGTTGGTAGAAGAACTGATGACCGTTGGAGTCAAGACTAGACTCAGTTGACCCAGCACCTTGTGACCGTTAGAAATTTGAAATTCAAATTTC
>JAUZJE010000240.1:0-792 GCA_032886695.1 'Waltheria sp.' little leaf phytoplasma | reverse complement strand
TCCCAGCTGAGCTAATTCTCTACTACAAATAATTCCGGGCAAACCCCTATCTTGGCAATTCAAATAAATTACTATTGTGGGGACCACAGGTCTTAACTGCTGTGTTCGGATTCATGTTTAATTCCCCCTTTATAACCACAAAGAACAATAACAGACCTCTTGACCGAATGACCACGGCTCATGGTCAATGGTGTCAGCCTCTGAGTGCCCACGACAAAATGGAAACATAGAAGCAAAGCCCATCCAGCGTCCAAAAAGTTTAGGTGTTGCATTTCCAGCAAATCCACCGATATCCGGTCCTGCTAGAGGCTGACCACTGAGACCCTGTAAAAATGCAACAATTAAAACAAAGCAGGGCATATGAGCACACGAGTCTGCATAAAAGTGAAGAACTTAAAAAGCCAGATAATCAACCACAGCAAACATTGCCACAGGTCTCCTTGCATTCTGGTCCTTGATTATGTCTATTAAAATGGTCTGAAGGGATTTTGTAGAAAAATTTCTGTTTCAACAGTCAGTTAGATATTGAATTTCAATGTCTTGAAGAAATTACTCACTGTAAATGGCCTTTACACGTAAGTATCATCTACTACCATGGAAACCATTATACTCATGTCTTCAATCTTTCTTGAATAAAGAGGTCATGCTCACATAAAATTGTAGACGGGGAAGTACCCCTTCCTTTTGGCGACAGGAAAAATACCAGTTTAATGCTGCCCCTATAATGTGCACACAATATCTGGGCTATGAATAGACACATTATGAGGATTAACTTCCCACACACATACAACC
>JAUZJE010000239.1:0-796 GCA_032886695.1 'Waltheria sp.' little leaf phytoplasma | reverse complement strand
CAGCTATAGTTTATTATTGTGTTTAATCGCTCATATTACTAATTTACAGGCTTATGAATTAATTTATAATTTAGGAGACGCTCATATTTATCTTAATCACATTTCTCAAATTAAAATTCAATTATAACCGCTCGGTGAAATCGTGAGATTGTTACGTCAATGGAAAGCCCACGAGATGTAGAACAATCCTCTGAAGTTTCGTTCCGAGACTCGATCGTCAATGGAAATTTGAGCCGAAGCTCTGGTAGAGAAAAGAGAAAGAAATATTAAGAGAGAAGGAGAAATGAAGGAATGAGAGATTCAAAGGGCAGCACCCCCTATTTATAGGAAAAGGGGTTTTGACCACTTAACCCTGAATTGATCCATTTTCAGTCCCGAGGGTCCAAGCCCAATTTCGGTCTCCTTACGGTCTCTTTCTCCAACCACTTTCTGGTCTCTTTCTACTGCATTATCCAACGCGGTCTACCATAAACTTAACCATTTAGCAAAATTAAATATTTATCCCCTTAGGCTGAGGAATTAATTTATTTAATATTGCTAAATGATCAATATACCCTTGTACTTGGAGTACGGGTCTTACAACTCTCCCCTCCTTATAAAAATTTCGTCCTCGAAATTTCAGAGGCACTCAGATTACCAATCAGATGGGTTTCCACAGCTTCACTTAAGAGTTTCTTGTCCACATCACTAGCATCCAAAAACCTCATTCACAGACTCGAGAACAGTGCTCGTCGATCAACGTCTTTTGCTAAGGTTTGACCACAAAGTCTCTCGCTAACTCCCACAGAAGTAGCTC
>JAUZJE010000238.1:0-796 GCA_032886695.1 'Waltheria sp.' little leaf phytoplasma | reverse complement strand
CATAATGTTTTTTAGAAAGAAAATATAACTTTTTATTGCTGAATTCTTTGAGGACATCCCAAATTTTTTCTTTTCTTTCTTTTTTTTTTTTTAAGCAGAAAATCCAATGTTATAATACTCATTTCATGACTTATGTTAGGTAAACCAATATTATAGTATGCATGACATCTTCAAGACTTCAACCTCGTAGCATGCCAACATCCTCTACGCTATAATTTCGACAAAGTCAATACAAAAATTGAATAGAAGCTAAACAAAGGTTGGACAGAAACTAGCATAAAGTTGAAAGAAAGTCAATACAAAATTAAACAAAACTCACACAATTATAACTAATGAGACGTAAACCCTAACTCCATCGATCATGTACACAAATACCTGACCATTGAATCAAAAGACTCAAGTGCAATATCTCTAATCTTTTTATCTTAATTCTCATAAAAAAAAGAAGAAAAAAGTAACACATATTTCTTTTAGCATGCAATTATATATTAGACCTTGGTAAGTAGGTGAGTATTGCCAATTACATATTTTTTTTTCTATGTTTTTTTTTTTTAAAAAAGTAGCCATATGGCTATAAGGGGGTGTTTGTTTTTTCTTTCTCAAAAAGACTTAATGCCACTTAATGCATCTTAATCATTAAGATCTGCTTATAAGTCTGAATGGATCTTAATGGTTAATATGTGTTATATTTTTATTATTTCTTTAGCTTATATGTCTAAAATAAATATTTTTAAAAATTTTTTTGAAAAACATAAAATAACAGTATTATGGATTGATGCTAAATCAAAAATTAATA
>JAUZJE010000237.1:0-797 GCA_032886695.1 'Waltheria sp.' little leaf phytoplasma | reverse complement strand
AGTTCAGAGAGAGCTCGAGTAGCAGAGTCTGCTCTGTTTCTTTATTAACCAACTTATGATGTGTACATATGTAGTATATATACATGAGTTAGTTACAATGCCTAACTAACCAACTTAATTAGCCTTCGTTAACTTAACTACTAATGCTAACTAACTAACACTAAATATCAACTTGTTATCTCAACAAAAGGCTATTTCGATATCAAGGTATGAATATATCGAAATAGACCTATATCTTGTACTAACCCTGTCTCGCAGATAATTCTATACAAAGCTCAAGCAACTTCAAGTGGAAGTCACTCAAGCAAGACAATACCGAGATCAAGGAAGTTGATACCGGAGTTAGTGACCGTTGGAGATTCAAATTTGAATTTAGCTACATCGGAGTCAACTCATCAGTACCGGAGTCAAATGACCGTTGGAAAGTACAAGAAGTCAAGACTGAAGAAACCCGATACCGGAGTCATAAAGGCAACACCGGTATTGCCGAGCATTTAATGCGCCGTCTGACGGCTAGTTGGAGTTGGTAGAGCTCATAACGGCTCTATTTCGTTTCTTGAGTATATATTGAAGACTGCCAACCACCAACAGATAGAGAGAACACTATTGAACATTGTGTGCATTCAATTGAGCTCATTTAGTGCTATTCAAGCAAGAATTAATTGTTTTTCATCTATTTGAATAAATTCTTTCTCCTTAAAGCCTCTTGTAGTCATAGCAGCAGTTCCTAGTCGAATTCCTGAAGGATAAAAACCTTTCTTTTTATCGAAAGGAATAAAATTTTTATTAACTATAAT
>JAUZJE010000236.1:0-800 GCA_032886695.1 'Waltheria sp.' little leaf phytoplasma | reverse complement strand
GGACATCCAGCCGGTCGAACAGCATTTCCCAGGCGGTGATCGCCGTCAGCGGCAGAGCCGCCGCATCGGCATCCGACAGCGTCGCAGGCTTGCGCCCGACGATCCGCTCGTCGACTTATAGTATAAAAGGATTAAAATTTATGACAAGAAGTAAAAGATATTTATCAATTAGTAAAAAAATAGTCCCGAAAAAGGTGTATAAGTACTAATTATAATTTTCAATAGTTATGAACAATTAATAATTACTACTTCATTTTTGTTTCTGATTTCTTAAGAAAAAAGACAATAATCGATAAGGACACAACTTGCAAGCTAACCAATGTACGACTCATTTTTTAGAGTATATAATAATTTCACTACAAATTCGATAATTAAGAAAAAAAAAAATCAGGCATAGAAAACATGTATAGAACTTCTATCCTACTTTAGCTAAAACATGTAACATGCACTAATTAATGTGATCTGATGGGGCTAGTTTTATTAAAAAAAAGAAAAAAGAAGAAGGCTTTCGCCTTTTATTTGCAAAGCAGCAAATGTAATTATCAATATATTCAAGTGAAGTACCAAGATTTGAATGAGATGATGCATATACAAGTAACATTGGAGATGGGCATAGCCAACCTAGCTAATGAATGTTGGAATTAACATGACATGTATCAATTTGGATTTGGTCATTGTTAATAAGATGGTGCATCAATTGTAAAGTTGCAATGAAGTATGCATGATATTGATACATTGTTATCAACAATGATGAAAGTTCCTCTCCTCATGCAAATTGGCCATTGGTGTAAGAAGTGAAA
>JAUZJE010000235.1:0-801 GCA_032886695.1 'Waltheria sp.' little leaf phytoplasma | reverse complement strand
GCTGAATCAAAGTGAAGTGTTAATTCAATTGTTATGTTATGTCATATGTGGGATGCTAATGCTCAGCTCAGAATTGAATTTCACTTAAACCTGTGTATTTTGTAGAGAACTTGTTTTCTTCCAAGCTAAGCTAAGCTAAGCTATCCATTTAGCCTTGCCTACATGTGATGCCAACTGAATTGTTGTTCTTCATTGTTGTCTTTTGAGGTTATAGTGGGGTGCTGCATACAAGATTTCCAATAAAGAAGATAAAGAAACCGCGATTACGGTATGGTCTTGATACCATGATACTGCATTATCTGCATAGGTTCTAAATAGAATAAAGAGTTTTGGTATTGGATGATTGAATATCAATAAATGGGTTGGTTTTGAAGATATTTTATGGCCATGTTCATTTTCATATTTCCATTTCTGAATAGCCCCTGTGCCCTAGATATCTCAATCATCTGAAGCTTCACATTGTTTATCTGCCTTCCTGTTTTATGTTACTCCCGTAGTAGTTGAATTTTACTTTACAGACTTCTTTCCACTTTATTGGGAACTTGAAAATTCCTCTAGATCGTTAGATTCCACAAAATTAGGTCAATCTCTCGATTTGCACTGAATTCATGGGCAGTGGCAGCAAAATATGAGCACCCTGAACTGCGAAAGTAGGCTCTCAGTAGATAAATCTTATGTTGGATAATTCCTCGAACAATTGTTTGATAGGTTCGGATTACTTCTAATTCGTCTCTATCTGCTAACGTTTCGTCGTGTTTCACCTTGCCCTTTTTTAACCAATTATATTCCTCTCCATATTCT
>JAUZJE010000234.1:0-803 GCA_032886695.1 'Waltheria sp.' little leaf phytoplasma | reverse complement strand
GTTTTATCGCAATTCTCACAACGTTCCGCTTTTAGACGGTCAGTTAGATGGGTACGACCTTGGAACATATACTTGTTAATGTTAATATCAGGGGTCCCTAAGACTCCATTCAGTTCCTGACGATTCACCATCCAACCAACACTCGTCACCTGCTCATCCACTTAAACCAACTAAGTAGAGACGAGCCAGGTCGATCCTTTCATCGAAGGCTCTCTAAGTTACCCAACCTTTAGCCTCGATTACTGATCAGCTCCACAACGTTTTCGTTGCGCTACTCTGATTCCTTGTAGCCAACCCTTCCAGTTGATCACTGACAGCTCTCAGCATGTCACTACTCAACACCAAACATTGGCCTCTACAGGCACTCACAAAAATTAGCTATACTGATCCAATTGGTACTTGGTTCTCTCAATCGCGCATACCATCTAAAGCCAACTCTTGACACAATACGCCACCACATACAAATGGTACTAATCATCTCAACTACTCGAGAGTCTTCTCACTCAAGACTTAATTCCCGTAGTTGAATGATCTTCCCACCGATTACCATTTCTCAGGCAATCACGACTGCAATTCGCGTTCCAGTGTTGACTACTAACACTGAGGATCTTTTAAGATCCACCAACTTCACGTCTTGTCACCAACTGGATACCAACCTTTCTCGATTCTCTGATCAACGTCTCCTGGACACTTTCACGCTCAGTGAGGTGATCCACACCTCCAAATCTTTGAGGTTAACACGCTCTCTTACCTCAAGCGTCTCAAACACGCTCCGTTTCCTTACGGAGTACAGCTCACAGAGC
>JAUZJE010000233.1:0-805 GCA_032886695.1 'Waltheria sp.' little leaf phytoplasma | reverse complement strand
GTAAGGTTCATAAGCGTCTTGATAGCATCCGAGTAGTTTGAAAAAGTGTAATTATTGCCCGAAATAGTCTGCACCCAAACTGCAGACACGAAGCCCAGCCATTTCCAGGCACTGAATGTGTAAGCTTCTCGATACCCCATCAACCTACCTTCCTTCCTTCAATCTAATTCAAAGCTCTAGCTAAGCTAAGCTAACTGCCTCCACTCAACAGACAGACCAGGGCAGGGCAGGGCAGGCCGAGATTTTTATTTTTATTTTTATTTTTGCTTTTGAAAAGGCAGGCTTAGATTTGGAATACGGGGCGGATTTTTAGTATTGGCGGATACGTCGGCTTGGCTTGCAGAGTTGCACTTGCAATCGCTTTTGCTTGGGTATTTAAAGGAATATTTATATATATTTAGAATTAAAAAAAGAAAAAAAGTAAAAGGGGCTTTTGGTCCACAACGTTGACACCTACGGTTCTGATTTGTTTTACGGGCTGGTAAAATCTACGGGTGGGAGTTGTTTGTTGCAATTTGCATACAGTTAATCTTTCGTTTAAATATTTTTTTAATTGATCTCCCTTTTAAATGTTAATAATAGGGTTTTTCCTCTTTTGAATCAAAATTTAAAAATCGACTATTTAGGTACTAATTTTATTATCTTCAGTGGACGTGACTTGACTCGGTACAGTTCCTTGTCTTTAATCAGTTCCCCCATTTTAAGGTCGATGTAATGTAAATATACATTCGCCAACAAAGGAGAAATAATTCCTCCTTGAGGAGACCCCGATAAAGATTCGTATTTGATCCCATCTTTCATGAAG
>JAUZJE010000232.1:0-808 GCA_032886695.1 'Waltheria sp.' little leaf phytoplasma | reverse complement strand
AACCTTATATTAATCTTTATTTTAGTAGGGTTTTAAGTAACGTTTGTGGTTAATATTTTTCATGTTGATCATCATGAGAAATGATATTTGTGCCGAAAAGTAGTGCCCAAATTTACTCCGAATAAATAGGTAAAACAAAGTAAATGAAATTTTCCTACTCTCAATTCATGGAATGCATGGGTGCATTGCTCAATGTTAATTGCTTAATTTATAGTGATCAAATTTAACGGTTCTATTTTTAAATATATATATTAATTCTTCGTAAAAATCTAGCTATATATTTCATCATCATTCATCCATGCAAAAAAATAAAAATAAAAATTCAGTATAGTAGGGAACAGGGGAGGAAAGTTGAAAAGCAAAGGTCAATATCAATATCAATACCAATAGTGCTTTTTATTTTTTAATTTCACTTTTTATCTTGTCTTCCTTTTTTCTTTTAGTGGATGTGCGTTTGCTAACGTAAGAGATTGCAACATTTTATGTATGCAAGGTAAACATGATCAATTACAATTGTGGCCACGGTCGGTCTAAGCTTTATTTTTTTCGACCAATGGTCTAGGCTTTATTTAGTATTATTGATGTGCTTAATACCTAGCATATATTATATAATAAAATATTATATACCTAGCCTGAGTTAAGCTCTTCAGGCTCGGAGGCTAGCCTCTTGTGATGTATTTATCCTTCAATGCCTTTGCAACTTGAGCTTTTATAATAAAAAGTAAAAGCCGCAGAGAATAGGCCCAAGCGACTGTTTATCAAAAACACAGGTCTCTGCTAAACCGTAAGGTGATGTATAGGGGCTGAT
>JAUZJE010000231.1:0-808 GCA_032886695.1 'Waltheria sp.' little leaf phytoplasma | reverse complement strand
TGTGAGCACTGCGACAGAACAACTCAACTACAAATTCATCACATTGGCACGGTCCGCAATGCGCACCGCCAAAGGATTATGAATAAAGTATTGTGTAAAGATTGTCACCGAAAGGTAACAAAGTTATTAAGATATAATTTTTAAGCACCAAAAATTGGCAAAAAAAAAAAAGTAAATAAAATTTATTGTTTAATTTTAGATATGGTTCTATTTTTAATAGTGTTGAATCATTTAACATGACTTTATATAAATTGACTATGGCAAATGAGTTATGGGATTAAAGTATTTTATTTTAAAATTCTTACTATGAGTCTTTCAAAATATATCCCAATTTATTTGACTTTGGTTTATTGATGTCCTTGGACTTTAAAGCAATTATTTTACAATGCTAAACTTGTATACATTGATAGCTCAAGGGTTTTATTTTGACTTTGACGTTCATTTAACATTAAAAGACTTCTTAGTAATCTCTTAAATTTTTAAGGTTTATTTATATATGTGTATATGTAGCATCATAATTTTACACAAAAATTTTAAATTAGAGAATATATATTTAATGTATATCCATCAATATCATTTTGTCTTATTATATACAAAATTCATTGTTTTAATGAATTCTATTTATTTATCTCAACAATTAGGTTGGTTTTGTCTTTGGGCCTTTATATTATTTCATAGAGTGGGATTGGCTAGAATGAGAGGATAAGAGGGTGAGAGGATAGATTTTTAGCCATTAGATTAGAGTTTAACGGTCCAGATTAAATTCTGGGTTTATTTATTTGGGTGTAGGGTATATTTTTGAGCCTTA
>JAUZJE010000230.1:0-809 GCA_032886695.1 'Waltheria sp.' little leaf phytoplasma | reverse complement strand
GCTGGCCCCAATCTTTTCGTCTTTCGATTTGCCAAAGAGGAGGACCTGGTCAGTGTGAGTAAAGGGAGCCCTTGGTTTTTAAGGGGAAGCTTGGTTCTTATGAAAAGATTGGAACAAGCTATGGCGAGGAGCTGGGTGTGTTTTGATGCAATGATGATATGGGTTCGGATTCTGGATATCCCTCTTAGATGTTGTAAACACGATCTTATGACGAGGGTTAGGGGTCGTTTGGGGGAGTTTTAGAGTATGAGATTTTGAAAAGTGGGTGCAAGGTGAAGGTCATGTTGGACTTGAGGTGTTCGGTGAGGCGATGTGTGCGAACCAATGTGGAGGGGGATAAGCAATGGATTCGGTTCACATATGACAACCTCCCACATCATTGCATAGGGTGTGGTTGCCTAGTTCATTGCATAGTGACCAGAGAGCGAAACCAGAAAAGGACCAGCCGTATTTTGGCTGTCTTCGGTCCGAATTTCATCCTCTCACCCTATCATCCTCTCGTTCTAGCCAACCCCTATATATAAATTTATATATAGTCTAGATGATAATATCGTATACATAATATTATCTATCAATATATGTGAATGAGGAGCAATTAATTACCTTAAAACCTTTGGGTGTATACGATATGTAATAATCAAGGCCAGCAATTTCTGCATAGTAAGCTGATAAATACAAGGATAAAACAATTAATGTTTTTGATGAGTTTTGAGTAAAGAGTACAAGAAGAAAAACTAAATATTTTCCTTTAAAGGTAGTTAAACATCATAATCAGCATGAGAAAAATTAAATCTAGCAACATTTAAACC
>JAUZJE010000229.1:0-815 GCA_032886695.1 'Waltheria sp.' little leaf phytoplasma | reverse complement strand
AGAGCTGAAAATACTTTTTTAGCTCAAGATATTAAAGATTTAACCAATAATAAAATTTTATTTTCAGCTGGAACTTTTTTAAATTATGAAGATGTGAACTGCTCACATGTGAACCTAATAGAATTTGGTGTTAGGCGCCATTTGGCATTGGCGTTCCTGTTCGTTTGGTTGCCTTTTTGAAATTACACTCAATTTACTATTCATCCTACCAGAGCACCTTTTTGAAACTACATTCATTTCACTATTTCTAATCGTACCGGAGCTAAATGCACCGGCCATACCAAACAAAGCCTTAGCCCTTTCCTTTTATTGAAAAATGAAAAGTTTTCATTATAAAACAAGATTACAGAGATCAAAGTAGCAATTCATCTAGCTTAGTTGAACATTTAAGTTTCCGTATGATAAATCATAGTTTACATCATTAATCTAGTACTGTTTGTATAAAATTTCCTGCCCTAGACTGTATCCTGATGCCATTTGAGACACCTGACCTCTTTTTCCTTACCTCAAACTGTAGAAATGACAAACTTGCATTTTTTCTTCCTTTTTGTATGTAGTTCTCTGATTTAATACAGCCCATCAAGGAAAGGATGCGTAATGTTGAAAGTTACATAAAGGTAATTAGTGAAGGAATATCTTTCATTTGTCAACTAGAACTTATGTGTTAATTTGTCATTGCATTTTATTTCCACGATCATATTGGCACAGTTTTCTGACTTGACTGAAGTTGGGTTTTCTCTGCCAGCATGTTGTGAGGCTGCATAAAGGTTATTGATGTAGCTGAGATTGTGGTCATTAATCTAAAGTTTTATATC
>JAUZJE010000228.1:0-816 GCA_032886695.1 'Waltheria sp.' little leaf phytoplasma | reverse complement strand
CGCTAATAAAGCAGATTCATTTAAAACTCCTTCTAATTGAGCTCCACTAAAACCAATAGTTTCCTCAGCAATTTCATTTAAATTAACTTCTTTGGACCCAGATATTAGAAGTATCCTGCTCTACCATTAAGCTAATAAGAGTTTTCTTTTCAGACGTTCTCCGAATAATTATCCACCCTCAATGCGTTTCGCAATTTTTAACGTAAAAAAAAAAACGCTAAAAACCTAGGGAACTCACTCTTCATAAGAAAAAATAATATTTTTTTAACCCAAATCAATAATAAAGTCTAAAGACTTTATTTAAGCTTTAAAAAATTTTTTAATGCGCAAACTTTATTCAATCGGTGCATTAATAAAGTCTTAAGACTTTATTAATGCATTTATAAATTCCGGTTTTCTGTTATCTCTATTTATCTTTACCCGGTTACTTAGTAGGTCATCGTATGTTCATAGACCATTGGTTGATGAATAATAGTAAAAATTTTTAGTTTTAAACTTTTATTTGAAAATGTAATAATTTTATTGTAAATGTATGTGTTTTTAAATAAAATTGTTATTAGCCAGAGGAGAAATTCGAATTCTCATTCTTAATGCATGAAATTAACGTTCTAACCAGTTGAACTCCCGAGCTTCGCGGCCGCGCCTTTCTCGACGGTAAAGTGAAAAAGGATGCGAAAACTCCTCCCGTCGGAGATTTCAAACTTCGCGCGGAAAATTTCGCGATCGATAAAATCGGTCTAGGCTTCATCGAAACCGCGGGCTCTTTCAAGAATGATCAACTTCGCCTTCCATCACTTCTCGTAAGAAATCCTGCAG
>JAUZJE010000227.1:0-819 GCA_032886695.1 'Waltheria sp.' little leaf phytoplasma | reverse complement strand
TTGAGATTGAAAGCTCTCCGGAGTAATATGTGGTGATTCCATGCTTAAACCTCTCAATTTGTGAATGATTCATAAACCCGTTTTCGCTCTTTAGAATTCCACGCTTTTCATATAGATTTATATCAACTGCTTCCTATGTATGCAAACAATACAAACAGAACAGTTAGGAGCAATAGTTTTTGTTCAATTTGCAGCACTTTGCTTTCCTTCCAAGGCACTAAGTCCAAACAGATTAATCTGATACCTTGGGGTTCATGAACATGCAGGTAAGTTTAGAGTTTTCGAATCGAAAAATGTTGAAAATAGAGGAAAAAAGACTTACTCTATGTGCTCTTTTAAACCCCATCTCTTGGGGAAACCTTCCATATCTTGAAGAGTGGCTTTTGACAGCAAGTTTTGGTTCCTCAGCCATCTGAATTCTCTGAAACCGTGCTCTAACTTGTATTGCCATTAACGCATGCATACGCCTAAGAGTAGCAGTTGTTTGTTTCCTCACTAGGTGACCTCTAACCAATGCTTGCAACTTCACTAGTCCCCTCAAAGCATGCAATGCTTTCCTTGCCTGCAATCATATATCAGTTTAATCAAACTATTTATCTTTGAACATTCTATTCTTAGTACAAACAATGGTTAGAATTGTTACCAAATAAGAACGAAAGGCGGCTTGAATCCTGGTGGCAGCTGCATCTTTGGTGCTATTGTAGATGCGCAATATGCCGATAAAACTATTATTATCACAGACACTTTAGTTTCTTATCCTAATAATCCTATTTCTATTCCGCAAATTTATGTTGATTATGTTGTTAAAGTAGAAGTGAT
>JAUZJE010000226.1:0-821 GCA_032886695.1 'Waltheria sp.' little leaf phytoplasma | reverse complement strand
AGACCGGTGAGCTTATACTTCCCCTCAACAAGAACTGGTTGATCCAATCAAAAGCTTCTTGGAGGCTTCACGGAAGCACCTTCCCGTTTGAGTCACATCTACACTAAGTGATCTAAATTTTGAATCTTCTTGTAACTTCCCACATCAAGCAAAAACGCACATTCTTGCCTTACACAGACTAGTTACACAAGGTATCACGAGCAACACAAAGCTCACGATCGGGGTTCACAGGCCACACACAAGGCCATTATTGGCCTAATCGAGGCCATCTCTGGCCTTTATTCAGTCGGATCTGGCTCAGGCCTGAACGAGGAGAGATCCAGTCGATTAAAGGCTGGATTTGGCCTCCTCGGTCTAGATCTGGCCTTTAATCGACCGAAAATGGGCCTCGTTTGGCCTTTTCGGCCATTATCGAAGTTTCAGGCCGTTCCGGCCTACATCAAAGTCGTCGGTCGATTTTGTTTAGGTCAGAAATGGGCGAAAACCTGCTATTAATGGTGGGTTTTGGCCGGATTCAAGCCGAATTCGGCCAAAACTTAACGGAAAATATGGCTGGAAATACCAGATGGTATTTTCGGTTAGAGGGGAGGTGAGGGAAAGGGGGAGGGAGAAGGGAGGAAAAGGAAAGAAAAAGAAAGAAAGAAAGAAAGAAAAAAAGGAAAGGAAAAAGAAAAAGAAAAAAGGGAAAAATGAAAAAAATAAAAAATCAACAAACTAATTAAATTTTGACACGTGTCCGGGTTGGTAATTAAATTTACCAATCCGGACATAAAAACCCTGATAGTCAAGGATAAAGAATCTTCTTAGTAGTCGTAAGGGTA
>JAUZJE010000225.1:0-824 GCA_032886695.1 'Waltheria sp.' little leaf phytoplasma | reverse complement strand
TTTAATATTTTTGGGTCTGATAACATTTGAATAATTGTATTCCGATCTTCTTCAGAATAATTTTCAAGAGTATTATATAATTCATAATATTGTGATATATTTTTTTTGGTTATTTTTTGTTAGGGTTCCAAGGGTTGGTTTGAATTAAAATTATTTTATTTTATTAAATTTTAATTTCTTTTTATATTTTTATTTAATTAATTAAATTGCTCGAATTTTTTTATTTAATTATTTTTAGAGTTTACCTCCCTCTTTGGAGAATTTCCTCCAATAGTTCCAGCAAATTTTCCTGAGAGAAATCGTTAATTGGAACCTTGACCTCCACGAACTAGTGTTACGAGGCGGCTCTGCATCCCGCCCCGCTATTTATGCCCAAAACCCCTCCGGTGTGCTTCCGATGTGGGATTTCGGTACTTAGTTAAGACAACCCCGCGTCCATGACACTAGTAGCTTTGATAAGTCTTTTAGGATTCCCTGCCTATATATTTTTCTAATTATGGCTTTGTTTATCACGTTTCAATATGATACCAACATGTGATACAGTTCCTTTGAATACTTTGGGGTCAAATTACCTTCTTTTAAAAACAAGTAATTTAGTCCCTGAATTATTTTTTTGAACCCTAAACTTTTGAATTTCTCTAGATCGAAAGACAATATCTTTACAGACCATAAGAGTCTCCAGTATATCTTCGAGCAGAATGACCTGAACTTGAGGCAGAGGAGGTGGATGGAACTACTTAAGGACTACGACTGCGATAGCTACAACCCTGGTAAGGCGAATGTTGTGGCGGATGCCCTTAGTAGGAAGTCCATGGGGAGTTTGG
>JAUZJE010000224.1:0-825 GCA_032886695.1 'Waltheria sp.' little leaf phytoplasma | reverse complement strand
TAAATGAATTAGTATTTATTTATTAAGAAAACGTTTTAGGAGGAGTAGAAAAGACCTAATTAATTCTTCTTAATTGGCTAATTAACTCACTGATTATTTATTGGTTAGTGAAAATAGGAGATATATATATATAGGGTAAACTTATCTGAGAAGTTTTAGAGATAGTTGAAGGGTCTAATTAATTATTTTTAATTGAGTCAATTAATTGATATTAATTATTAGAACTGAGAGGTTATACTCCTACTCAAACTCTAAAACATTAAATTAAATTATTAAAACAATCCATTTGAAAAACAAAAATAAAAGAAACGTAAGAATTAATTAATAGGTTGAAAATAAGAAATAAAAGAAATATTGATATGGCAGTACACGTGGCACAAATGGTGATGTATGGGTGATGTAGATAGCATACATGGCGAAAAAGTAGACATGCCAGGTGTCAAACACATAGCCTTTCCCCTTCTAAAATAGATAGATAGATTATGATGTATTTAGATTTCAGGATGGGCGTTTTGATTATTAAATCAAGATTTGATTTTTTTAGTTAAAAAGAGAATATTAAGACTTGGATTTCTACCCCAGAAAGGTAAATCTCATAAACTAGGTAAATAAATATTTGAGATTTTATTCATAAGCATTATAAACATATGTTTTGTAAAATTATTTTAGTACCTAATCGAAATCTTGTTTTTATAAGAAAAAAGGAAAGACAGAATGTTTTTCTTTGTTTTTTCCAGTTAAGTCTTTAATTTCTACTTTTAAAGTTTCAAAATCTTTATTTGTTAATGTTGTTATGTTAAAAGGTTTCCAATGTAATAATTTGGC
>JAUZJE010000223.1:0-827 GCA_032886695.1 'Waltheria sp.' little leaf phytoplasma | reverse complement strand
TTTCTCGATTATTAATTAATACTTTTTTATAGTTCCAATACTATTAATTAATTTATAGAGGTTATACTGTATATAATGATTAATATAATTAATATATCTAAAATAACTAATTTATACAGGATCCCCATTTTAAAGCAATTTTTCCCTGCGGGGCAGGGATCGATAATTTTTTCTCCCTGCAAGAAATTCAGGGACACGAATAGGGACTATGCTCCTGCCCCGCGAGTCCCTATCCCCGATATATTATTATAAAATATATTAATAATTAAAATTAATATATAATTAATATATTTAAATTAACCAATTTATTCATAAAATCTTTCTTTTTTTAACCAAACCCTAAAACCTCTCTCATTTCACACCGCCCCACACATTAGCCACCGCCGCCTCTGTCTCCCTTTCTTTCTCGCCCAAACTAAAATTCATTCTCTTTCCTAATCCATGTTGTTCCACTTGCACTTCAATCTTCACCCCGTCTTTCCTCACTCGTGCAATAATGAAAAGGTTGTTGCAATGGAAAGAAAGCACTCAAAGCAGCAGCTAAACGTTTTAGATCCTAATCCGTTGTTCCCATAGCAAAGGCAGATCCATGTTGTTCTCAATAGCAGGGCAGAGCAAAAGGCAGAAAGAAGGGCAGAGCAAAATGCAGAAAGAGGAAGGGAAGGGGGGTCGAGAAGAAGGAAGCTAAGTTTAATTATTGGGTCAACCATCCGCAAGATTTGATCCAAGGCCGAAGATTTAAACTTTTCTGATAGTTAGTGTTTATAGGGTTATTATACTTTATCCCGCTTTTTCGGATCTAGAGGATATAATTGTAAAGTTTTTAA
>JAUZJE010000222.1:0-828 GCA_032886695.1 'Waltheria sp.' little leaf phytoplasma | reverse complement strand
CACACATTCTCCATGTTCCATCTTTCTTAGGCACTAACAAAACCGGTACGGCACAAGGACTTAAGCTCTCACGCACAAAGCCCTTTGCAAGCAACTCATCTCTTAAAATTAGTGTATAAGACTTAAATTTAATGTATCCGAACATTTGGCTACATAGTTGGTGCATCTGTGAGTATTTCTTTTCCCGTATTAGGGATGGCTATTGTAATCAATTTATAACAAAAAAATACCTATAACATATGCTAATTTTTTTAAAAAAAAAAAACTTTAATTTGATTATAATCTAGAATTATTGCATTATTAAGATATATATTATTAATATTATTATTTTTATATAAGTAAATTATTAAATTTCTAATCTAAAGTAATAACTATAGACTTTTAACAAATAAAAATACAAGGATAAAATCTATATATTCTATAAAATACAGGGACTGTGAAGATATTTATACCTATATATTACTGTAGTTTACTAGTTTTATAATAGAATAATTATGAAGGATCTACTAATAATTAAGCTGCCAAATGAGTTAATGCGTGCAAATAGTTTAACAAAAAATTAGCATCATCAAAATCAAAAGAGATCGTTTCCACCAAAGACTGTTCCTTATAAACTTTACTTTAATATTAGTCTCAAATCTGCATCAAGGATTCACAAGTCATTTTTTTAATTCCAGTTTGAACAAAATTTAATGTATATCATATATATGATTGGAAAACATAAAATTATCGCAATACCAGTTTTTTAAATATTGATACATATCTAAAGATAACAAATCGTATAAATTATTTTGATTATCAATGGATAAGAAAGATTTAATAATTATA
>JAUZJE010000221.1:0-830 GCA_032886695.1 'Waltheria sp.' little leaf phytoplasma | reverse complement strand
GTCGCGGCCGAGGTAGCGGGTCTCGACGGGGAAGGCGCGTCCCTCCGAGGTCACCACCGGGGCCTCGCCGAGGAGGCCCGCGACCCGCGCGCCGTCGAGGGTCGCCGACATCACGAGCACGCGCAGGTCCTCGCGCAGGCCGCCCTTCGCGTCGAGGGCGAGGGCGAGCCCGAGATGCGCAGCCAGCGTTGTTCTGTTTTGGTTCGAAGGCAAACCAGTCAGCTTAATTTCAGTCTGGTTTATTGCGGCTCTTTCAGGTTTTTTGGAGTTTATTATTGTTGCTGACTTAAATATGAATGTCTAGTTTTTCTTCTTTCTTGTAATTTACTTGGCTAAATGCTATAGTCTAGTATATGGTGTATGTGAAAGTTTCTGGTGTTGGTTGGCGCCAGAAAGAACTCTTCCTCAAATCAATAATATTTTGACTACCTTTCAAAAAAAAAAAAAAAAAAACACTTACAAAGTTTATATTCCCAAATTTTGTTTGAAGCGGCACAACTTTATGTGTTTACTTAGGTGAAGTTTTAGCCAAGTCTTATCATGTAGACTTACTTAGTTCAATTAGCGAACTCTGTTCACTCCATTAAGAGTAATTTGTACTTACCCCCTATTATTTAAGTATTATTAATTTCTAGTACTTGCTATCAGTCACTTTTAAGTTTTAACTTGTTATTACCTTTTGAACCTTTAGTATTGCTCAGCAATAAGAAAGGTAAGGTTTCTATTATTAGTGACAAATTATATCACTTTAGACCCATAGCCTTGGTTGTGCTTCTAATTTAGTTGATATTATACAAATTTTCATTCAATCACCTTTTGAAAAACAATTT
>JAUZJE010000220.1:0-832 GCA_032886695.1 'Waltheria sp.' little leaf phytoplasma | reverse complement strand
GAGCGGGTACACCCGGAATCGACAATAAAACCATCGATGGGATCAATTTAGAAAGACTAAAAAGATACCATCGGGAATACGTCAATAATGGTTACCACCCGAAACATGAATGGCAGCGGCGAGGAGAAAAGGGACTAGGGTTTCCCTTCTCTATCTCGTGCTCTTCCTTTTTTTTCGAAATTGACCGCCCCTCATTTTTTTTTCTTGCAATATTCACGTGCAGGCCACACACAAGTGTGCCTTAAAAAATTTTGAACTGATAGCGGCACGGGTGCGCTAGGTAGGGCACAGGCGTGTTCTAAATGCAGAAATTTTGAAGGAGGCTAGCTTTCAGGGGCACAGGTGTGTGTGTGGAAATGCGGCCGTGTCCAAGCAACATGTAAAATTATGAATAAGGGACTGATGGGGGCACGGCCGTGTCTCACTTAGCGCGGGAGCACTCGAGAGACATAAACTTTACTAGCACCTGACTGAATATGGCGCGGCCGCGTCAAACGTGGCACAGGTGCGCTCAAGCAACAGAACCACATTTTCCAACTTCCTCACCCTTAAACCTACAAAAGCAAAAAAAATAAAAACTAAAATTAAATCAAAATAATTAGAAATAAACAAAGAAAACTAAAAATTGGGTTGCCTCCCAATAAGCGCCGCTATTTAACGTCTTTGGCTAGATGATCAAAAGCATCATTCATGATAAGTTGGGGTTTCCAACTTCACTCCTTCCAACTTAAGAGCTTGGAATCCTTCATAGAAGGGCTTCAACCTATGTCCATTCACTTTAAACACCTTATCAGTTTCCAAACTCCGAATCTCTACTGCACCATGAGGAAAA
>JAUZJE010000219.1:0-847 GCA_032886695.1 'Waltheria sp.' little leaf phytoplasma | reverse complement strand
GAATAAACAACTCAGGCAAATTTGATTATTTTGTACATTATTTTGTACTAAAATAATGAAGTGAGACTTTTAAAGAACTAGAAAACACTAACTAAGGAGTGAAGTTGCAACATCTTAATACTAGATGCAAGCTCTCTCCAAAATTTTATAATTCTTCTGAGTGATTCCATACCAGCATATGATTTTTCACCTTAACTGACCTCTAAAATTTTATTATCTTCTATTCGCAAATAGAGAACCAAGAATAATTTGATCCTAATGAAACTATCACACAAACATTTGGCTCCTTTCTCGCACAGTCAAGCTTCATTTTTCTTTTTAATACACAATTAAATACCGATCAACAGGTGAAGAAAGTTATATCCTACCCTGTACTATCAGTCCCCAATCATCTAAACGAGGATTTTCCTTTATTTCCAAGTCTCCCTTCTCTGAATCCTGTTTATGTGTAACTCTTTATTATGACATGAGATCTTATTAATCAGACTGTAGTAAATCTTGAATATTAGCTTTCTGTCAATTCCTTGACTACATCATAAGGACTGATGAAGAAATTGTGTTGGGACTGATAAACTTTGAGATGTAGGTGATTTAGTTGCCCATTTTAGTTTTAATTCTAACATTTTACTTTTTAAAATTTCCAAACAATGAGAAGCAATTTTATGAGTAGTATAAAATTCATCAAATTTTCTTTCATGCTTGCAGCTGTCTTTTCCTTGCCATGGCTACTCGGCTTCTTTGTTCTCGGCCTCCTCTTCTGCCATGAGCATGCTCGGCCGCCGTCGTCGCTGTTCCACTTTGCTTTGCTCGAAACGGCGGCCGGAACTGCCAGAACCGGCCGTTCTCA
>JAUZJE010000218.1:0-857 GCA_032886695.1 'Waltheria sp.' little leaf phytoplasma | reverse complement strand
AGGTGTTCAATAATATAATGCAGACTGATGGGTGGAAAGGGTTGTTCAGAGGTAATTTGGTTAATGTGATTCGAGTTGCACCTAGTAAGGCGATAGAGGTATTAATAACCCTTTAATCTTGTTTGTGCTTTTATGAATTTTGATTCGGTTTCTTTGATATTGGATTGATACTGTTAACTATGTTGGTTAATCAATTGCTTGTTAATGCCTAATGGTTATGATGTGATAGTGTCTTCTCTTTATTGTTGCAGTTATATTCTTAATTTCGTGCCGCTTTAGCTTCTGTTTTCTTGATGTCACCCTGTTTGCTTGCTTGTTATGGTGCCTAACTCGATATCTTTGGCTTGTCTTATATTTTATTGTTGTATCTGTGTTTGTTTATAATTCAAGACAGGGTAATCAGAATGTAGTTTTTTGAAGTGGATTGTACAGCAGAGCTCTGTTTGCCTTTGCTAACAAAATTTGAGTTAGAACTTTAGTACTTACTCCCTTAGGTCTGCTGGTGCCTAACACTTTTGCAGTTTTCTTCCTTATCTTTTGGGTCTCCCTCTCATTCTCTTGTTTCCAAGTTCTTCTTATTATATTGGCCAGAGGTCTGTTATCTGGGAGGTCTCTAGTCTAATTCATAGAACCAATACAGAAATGTTCACAAGTAGTCCTTAGGAGGTCTCTAGTATAATTTCTGTATCTGTTATCTGGGTGAATCTCAAAAATAAAAAACTCTGTTATCTTACTCAAGTGGCTATAAGAGGCATCTCTGCTAAGGATGTAGTTCAAGAAATTGATGCAAGGGTTCGAATCCCTTCTGCTCCGCCATTTTTATTTTTTGGATCATGAAATTTGTAACAAAAGTAAAT
>JAUZJE010000217.1:0-858 GCA_032886695.1 'Waltheria sp.' little leaf phytoplasma | reverse complement strand
GTATTCGGCTTCTTCGATTTTATTATTGTGATGTTTATCTTGGTAAAGGGATAAAGTTTTACGAACAGGGTTGAAATGTAGATGGAAATTAGTCGATTTGGAGGGGCGCACGGGCGTGCGCACCCCGACCTATATATAGCTTTTTCTTCTTTTTCTCTCACTTAGGGCTCATTTTCCATCTTCTTTCTCTTCTCCGCCCGTGCGCCTCCGCTCCTCTCACTGTGCAGCCGCCGGATTTTGGCCATTTTTACCTCCAATCAAGTCGATTTCTTGCTTCTTCCTTCCATTCTACTACTCTGCTACCTTCCTTTTCTAGTTTTCTTCATTCCTTTCCATCTCTTTCCTCTCATTTGGGCTGCAACTAACTTATTCTTCTTTGTCTTTGTTCTTTGCAGGGAGCTACCATGCCTCACAGGGAGAGGATTCCGCTTCAATTTGCAAATCCAAACCATGCTGAGCGTTACATTGCGGTCAAGAAATGGGTTCACACTCCCTGTCGGTATTTTCATGAGCCTGCACTTTACACTTTAAGGCAATTGCAGCCTACTCTCTTGTTAGCTAGAACTATGCATATTGAAAAATTGTTGACTGTGAATGAGTCTAGCTATAGGGAGTTGTCAATTGAATTCTTGTCTTCTTTGGAATTGGAAAGGGATGAGTTAACTAATAGGCCTGTTAAACTGACTTTTCAATTGCTTGGTGAGCCTAGAAGCATTACTTGGAGACAGTTGAATACTTTATTTGGATTTAATAGTAATGGTCTTCCAGGTCCTCTTCCAGGTTTTAATAAGAAAGATGCCTGGCAACTTCTATCTGCTGATTTAGAGCCTTATCAAACTAGGAAGTCTAAGGATTCCC
>JAUZJE010000216.1:0-860 GCA_032886695.1 'Waltheria sp.' little leaf phytoplasma | reverse complement strand
ATTTGCCTTGTGGGATTAGCAGTAGTTCCCCATACCCCAAAGCCCAAGGTGTTGAGCTCTATCTTCTTCTTCTTCCAATTTCACTGCTGCCTCCTACCCGGTCTGAACCTCATCCTCCCTTAACCATGTAAACTGGTCCAACAAGGAAGAAAATGAGAGTCCTTGAAAATGGACCAAATAACCACAGATTGAAGGATTTGCTTCATTCTATGTCAGCATCTGATGGCCCACAAAGCTGATAATGGGATGCCATGCTTTTGAAGAAAATTTGGGTTTTGATTCTTATGACAAGTAATATATGATTGAATTTTGAATGTGTTGGAATATAATTAAAATTAGACAAAATTTAAGGAAAAAAAATCTTATGGCTTTAAACAAAAAAAGAAAAGAAGAGTCTAGAAGCTAATCTAACTGAATCATTGGTGTGAACTGTTGGATTCTAATTATTACTTATATTTCAAAAAAAGGCCTTGATTACATATATTCGGAAATTCTCTTCTTTTTGTAGTGTAGTTTGCATTCAATTCAATGAAAAATGATTAATGTCAACTTTGTTTTCCTCAAGAAGCTGACAAAATGGGTATAAGAGGTTAAAATAAAATTCATGTAAATTTCCCATGCACACTCATGAAACATGTTAATGATAGAAAATGAGGGCATGCAATCAATAAGATAACGAGCACTTTTCACTCAAATGCCAAATGTTATTGTTGACTTTAATGGCTTTCAATCAAGCAAATCAATTAAACAGCTGCATTGTTGATTTGTGGAAACACATTGGATAAAAAAGCAGTGTCTGATTAATTTCTTCATAAGGAAAAATTTGTTCTAAACCTAAATTTAATAAAGCTTTATTAGCA
>JAUZJE010000215.1:0-868 GCA_032886695.1 'Waltheria sp.' little leaf phytoplasma | reverse complement strand
CTTAGGTGTTGCTTCTGCAAAAGTACCCATTAATTGCATCCATCACTCACCTAATTTAGAAATGAACCCTAGAAATATTGAACTTCAAATTTATTTAGGGTATCCATTAATATAACTTTATTAAGTCTTGTTTTCCTTCCTCTTTTTATATATTAACCAATCATGTTTTTGGAATTGATGACTTATATATACATTAATATTCTTATGAGAATTATGTATGATTTCTTTTATATAATATATATATATATGTTAGTTTATATAAGGAAGAAATGATTGGAATTACTTACTATATTTTCCACCAAGATGATCAACAGCTTGAACAAAGTGTTGGTGAAGCTAAGGAGTCCATCTCAAACGAGGAAATTCTGATTTTATGTACTGCCTCACTCCTCCTCTTCCTCTTCCACAACTACTGATCTTTCTCATCTTTAGTTCATCGGATAATAATTAATCAAAGAGAACTATTATATATATATATATATATGATAGTAGGTTGGATTGGATGGATGGAGGAAGAATGAAGAGCTTGGCCTAACCTTAAATATGAATGCGAGGAACCAAGGAATCATAAAAAAAAAAACAATAGATCATATATCTATTTATATTATAATAAAATGTTTTAATTAATTTGTCTAAGAGGAAGAGACACCGTAGACTTTTTAGCTAGCTAGCTAGCTTCTAAATGCCCATGTTCACACGCATCTTGCTGCCTGCTACCTCCTCTTATTCCCTATTTCCCTTCTACTCTCTCTCTCTCTATATATATATATAGTATACTTTTTTGTTTGACTAAAACATTCAAATGAGGAAACAGGGAATAATTTTGAAATACTGTATTAATTAATCGTTTGTGTGGGGGTACATTTAG
>JAUZJE010000214.1:0-868 GCA_032886695.1 'Waltheria sp.' little leaf phytoplasma | reverse complement strand
GCATGGCTGATTTGAATAAATTGTGCGAGCTGGGTGATCAGTCTCCAAAGGATTTCTTGCCAAACTTAAAATCCTTTAGAGCAGAATGTTGTGAGAAAATTGTGTGTATATCTCCCATAGCAAAATCACAGTATTTACAAGAGGTATGGCTTCAGTATTGTGATACTCTAGAGGAGGTGTTTAAAATGGATGAGCAGCTTATTGATAACAGTAGCAGTACGGAATTAGGAAATGATGAAGCTGCACAACCACAACCACTGCTTTCAAATCTACAATCTTTAAGACTCGAGAGCTTAGATAATTTGAGGAGGATAATAGAAGGACCCATTCGTAATGTCAGCCTACGAAGTCTGAAGGTTATAAAAGTTGGTCGTTGTTCTGAATTGAAGTTTCTCTTCTCAGCCTCCCTTGTTCAAACCCTAGAGTTGCTTGAAGAGCTCGAGATAGAGCATTGTTTTCGATTAGAAGCTGTTTTCCTGGAGCAGGATGAAAGTGACATTAATGAAACAAAACCAAACAGTTGTTTCGGCTTGCCAAATTTGAAAACTTTGAGCGTTTATGATTGTGAAAGACTAGAATATCTTCTTCCAAGCCCTAGGGCTAGGGGTGAAGAATTGGAGCTCCCTCTTTTATATGGTGGAGATGACTCCACATCTTGGTTTTCCTTTGTTTTTGGCCGACCAGTTTCTTGCTCTAAATTAGCTGTTTCCAATGACATCCACAAGCCATGAATCTCTTAATTATAATGTGGCCTTATCCCCGCGAGTTTTATTGGTAGGGTTAACCTTTATCATGTAGGATAAAAACCTCGTTCCTTTGTTGGCTTTCACAATTTTGGACTTATCCTTACTAATCGTAAGGTTCAGAT
>JAUZJE010000213.1:0-872 GCA_032886695.1 'Waltheria sp.' little leaf phytoplasma | reverse complement strand
CGACGAAAGCAAACTAGTCAAGAAGACTCCGCCACCAAATAATTCGATGGAGAAGCCTGAGATGGCCTAAGAAGGAAAATTGATGTAATTAGCAAACCTGTTCTGTTTCCACTACTCCTTAGTTGGTATCTCCTTAGTCTTTAGTTTGCCAAAGCTAGTAGCAGTTAGGATCGTTTGAATCTGCAAACATAAGATAAAGGGGAAAACTCGTTTTATTGGGGTTAGCCATATTTCTTGCATTCAGAGAATAAAAATTAAAAGGACCTAGAAATTGAACATCAAGCTATAATGCTGCAAGTATAAGATAATTGCTTCTATGTAGAGAATGTAGCATAGTTAATTCCTCAAAAATAACAAAGGTAAAGAACCTTTATAGCTAAAAAAAAAAAAGATTGTGAATGAAATTTGTTATGTTGGCTGAAGTACATATAGACTTGCAAAAAGCACAAGTATCAATAATTTTAAACTGAAATTACTTCTAAGTTCAAAATTTTTGATGACCTAGCAAGTTGTTTGTAGCAAATGAAAGCTTACATTGAGACTAAAGAGGCCATTGTAGTTGTGTGCTGCTATTTAACACTCATAATCAAGGCCAAACTAAAAGCTATGAAGTTGTTCGTGCAAGTGATCCATGGCTACTCCAGATTAAAATGCACAACACTGCAAATTGCTATAGCTAGAGTGCAAGCAAACACAGCTAGATAAAAAGGACAAAACTAATAGCTCCCAAGCAAAAAAAAAAAATTAAAGAAAAATTAAAAAACAGACAAACTAGTAAATTAAAGCCACCTATAAGTACTCTAAGAAAAATGCTACTCTATGTGCACTCATTTTACATTTGAAGAAAATAATTTCCAAGAACACTCCATTTT
>JAUZJE010000212.1:0-875 GCA_032886695.1 'Waltheria sp.' little leaf phytoplasma | reverse complement strand
ATAGTCATAGAGTATCACAAAACATAACATACTTATCATAAGGTATGCAAAGATAGTGTTGTTTAGCATGATCATAACTTAATAAGAATTAGGCATATAATCAAACATAACAAAGCACATAAGTAAAACACATAACATAGTCCATAGTCATGGCATGTTCACATAATCATAGTATTCGACATAATAGTCATGCAATATTGTACTTAATTGTTATTTAGTGTGTTTGTCCTTTACTTATATAGAGGTGTTTGTATTTAATTGTTATATTTAGATGTTCAATAGGCATAAGTCAAACATAAGTATATTATAAGCATAGTAAAGAATGAGTGAATTAAGGCTTATCTGCCACCAACTCACAATTTAAGCGTGCACATTGCGAGTTCCAAAGCAAAGCGTAGACTTGACTAACTTGCGTTAATTACCTAAGTACATTACATAATACATAACCAGGGGTGGCTTGATTATTTTGGAGGCTCTAGGCGGAAAAGAGAAGTGAGGCCTTATTCAAAAAATTTATCTAAAATTTTGTTATTTTTTAAATTTTTATGCAAAAAAACTAGTTAAATTTTTATATTAATTTTTTTAATATTCATCTTCTAATTAGTAATATTACTAGTTCATTTCATCTTTTATTGAGCGTTAGATAAGTACATTAGACCTAACGCAACAAAAAACTAGCTCTTCATTCTCACAAGCCCCCTCACATGCTCAGGCTAATTGGTACATAGACGAAAATGTGTCATCCTTAGAGCGCAATATGACTTAAAAGGTTATTTTGAAACTATCAATCATGAGATTCTGATGAGAACCTTAAATCAGTTTATCAAAAAGAATAAAACGCTCTCAACTATTAACAAGTGGTTGAAAGCCGGTTT
>JAUZJE010000211.1:0-876 GCA_032886695.1 'Waltheria sp.' little leaf phytoplasma | reverse complement strand
CTAAAACAGTTTTTTCAGAAAATAAATTAAAATGTTGAAAAACCATACCTATTTGTATTCTTAAATTAGTCAAGGAAATATTTGAATCTAGAAGATTATAATTATTAAAAAATATTTTTCCTGAATAAACAGATCTGAAAAAAAAAAGAAAAAAAGGAACAAAATGAGACAGGTTAGAAGACAAAACAAAACCCAGCAAAAATTTGAATGAATTAAAAATAGAAAAACATATCAAAACTCAAAGCAAAAAAGAATAAAACATGAACTTTTGTCATTGTTTGCAAACAACACATTTGTTGTTGTATACGAACAGTTTGCAATGAAACCAAACCAAAAACCAAACAAGAATCATTGATACTATTATTATTATATCTCTACGTTTGGATCTAGCTAGCTAATTGATGAATTGGTGTACCTGATTGGTGAATCCGATACCGAAACCGAGTAAGACTCTTCCAACGATCAACATCCAAACAGCTTTGGCGAAGCCATTGATGAGAGCTCCGGCAAAGAAAAGCAGACTGTCGAAGAGCATGGAAAGCTTCCTGCCGAGCTTTCGGGTGGTGGAGGGTACAACAAAAGACAACAGAGCCGCCAAATAGAGTGAGGACGTGAACATCGTCAGAGTTTGGGTCGTCGTGGTTGAGTTTTCCGATCGGGTTTTGGGTTAGATTTAGGTTGATTTGTGGGGTTCTTGAGGATTTGGCTTAGGGATTTAGAATCAGGAGGATGAAAGCTTTAGTTTGGTGTGATTACTTGTTTGGCCGGAGAGGGAGGTGGTCGCCGCCGCCAATGGTGGCGGCCATGGCCGGATTCTGGAAATGGTTTTGAAACTCTGAAGTTTTTTGGGTTGTGATTGAGGAAGAAAGATGAAAG
>JAUZJE010000210.1:0-879 GCA_032886695.1 'Waltheria sp.' little leaf phytoplasma | reverse complement strand
GTCGCATTATGACTATTTCGCTTCATAATATTCATGAGGATTATGATTTAATCATTACTAAAGGAGCGATTGAAGAAATATTAAATATTTGTAATCCCTAAGTTATTTTAATGAACGATTTAGTCTTTATGTTATTGTGAAATCAAAAAATTGAGTCCAGACAGTGGATGCGTTTGAAGTCAATTAGTCAACTTAAAAATTTGACTGATTAATAACACGTGGCGGTATCTAATAAGATGAAATTATTTTTTTCTTTTCTTTTCCTTTTTTTTTCTTTGTTCTTCTTTCCCCCCCTCTTCTCCCCTCCCCTTCTCCTCCCCAACAGCGCCTCTCCCGTAATCCTGAAACCCCCCCTCCCATGGTCGTTTTCGGCCGAAGTAAGGCCAGAAATGGCCTAGATAGGCCGGAGGCCGTTTCTAGCCTTACTCCAGACAAGAATGGCCTGTTTCAGGTCGGAACTGGCCTGAAACGAGGCTGTCGACCGTTTTCGACCTTACTCTGACCGAAAACGGCTTGTTTCAGGTTAATTTGGCCTGAAACGAGGCTGCCGGCTGTTTCTGGCCTTACTCCAATCAAAAACGCCCTGTTTCAAGTCGGATTGGCCTGAAATTAAGGTAATCAACCATGTCAAAAATGTTATAGGGTATAGGCTATATGCTATAGCGTATACTCAAGAAGGCTATAATAAATAGAGACATAGTTTTTTTTTACGCCAGAACCGCGTGCTGAATCGAATTGAGCCCGGTCCCGATCCCGTGATGCACGATCGTGGCCAATCTCTGGCGACGCATCACGGATCGAGGACAAACTTACGGCTGAGCTAAAATCTAGGTACGCAACCCCGGTCAGGAAGGTGCACGGAAACCGCAACGGTAGACA
>JAUZJE010000209.1:0-879 GCA_032886695.1 'Waltheria sp.' little leaf phytoplasma | reverse complement strand
GGTAAAATGAGTATGCGTAAATGTGAAAACTTGTCTTGGCAATAAATTTGCATTAAAATCCAATATTTACGTATAAAAAATTGAACAAAAAATAGATATATCTAAATCTAAATGATATTAGAATACCATATCAATCTCCGTAAATGCCTCAAATTCTATCTCAATTCGATCCCACATATATATATATACCCAAAGTAAAAACACACACACAAGTTTATGTCATAATATAACAAAAATATATTATTATTATTATTATAACATATAGTAATTAGTTCTAGTCATGGACCAACCGGGCTCAAATCAAATAAGTTATGTTTGGACCCAATTTTATTTGAGTTTATTTCTAATACACTGTCAGTGTAAAACCAATCACAATACACAATTTAAAGGTAAAATGGTAATATACTTAAATTTTGGTTGACCTTATTCATAAGTTTCTCCATATTTCTCTCACCCTATTAATTTTTTTTTACATTGGCAGTGTGTTTGAATTAAATCCATTTTATTTTTGTTGCAATTTAAAAAATTAAAGGCAAATTAATATCTACCTAAAAAAATTCATTCCGTATAAATCGTGATGGATTCAGCTTCTAACTTTTATATACTTCTGCTACTAATTTTCTATCCCTGAAGCAATCTATCTATCTATAGTGAAAAACATTCTTAGAGGTTAGTTTCAATATTCTCCTTCACATTATTTTTTTAAATGTTAATTTTCTTTTTCTTTAATTTATTATATGCAGATATGGGAAGAGCTTCGTGGATATTGTTATCGTGGATGTGGTTATGGCTTTATTTGCCGTCTCTAATCGGCCTAATCTTGATCTACGATAGCATAACCAACTGGTGCACCAGCGGTATATCCATCCCGGTCTTCTC
>JAUZJE010000208.1:0-880 GCA_032886695.1 'Waltheria sp.' little leaf phytoplasma | reverse complement strand
TGGATAATTACTGTAAGTGTCTCGCGAAAATTGCGATAAAATGATAATGACAATTTTTAATTTAATAGCGATTTCTTTTAATTTCGTCATAATTTCATCAATCGCTAAACGGTCATTATCAAAATATATATTTACTTGATTTATCCAAGTTACAAAAGTATGCATTGATATAAACATGGATGATGAATCTAAAGCCAAGCCACAACTCGACCTTTATGTAAAACTAAATAAAAGGAGAGAAAGATGACAATTAATACATGCAAAATGGCGATGATCATTTACTTTTATATGTGAAAATTTTTCATCAATCAAGAAAGCTACAGAGTAATTAACAAAAGCATCAACAAAAGTAATAAGATGATCAAATTTTAAGATAATTATTATATATATATTAAAGAATCCGAAACAATAATCTATCCCAATATCAGCCTAACAAGTAGTGCACAGAACATGTGGTGGAATTGGGTATCACTTGGAAAAACATTCAAATCAAAGTTTGCCAAATTCAAGTACAACATAACATAATGATGGCAAGAATAGCAATGAACTAAATGCCGGAAATGGAATCTCAAAAATAAATGCCGGAAATGGAAAATAAAGCCATGGATTTGAGAACAATAAAGCTTAATTATATATATAGAAAGAAAATCATGGATATAATTAGATTGATTAATTATGGGTTCTAGAAAAATACACAAATAAAAAGCAATAAACAAAAAAGGGGTCTTATATGAAGCACATATTTCAAGCAATAACCAAATAGAAACCTCAATACAGGGAAGAGACAATAATGCCATGGATTGCAGAATAGAATAAATACGGTATTGAAGACAAAGGAGTGATGATGAAATCTTTTATTTACCTGTTAGGGTTTTTTGAT
>JAUZJE010000207.1:0-882 GCA_032886695.1 'Waltheria sp.' little leaf phytoplasma | reverse complement strand
GATAATCCCTCCTTGAGGAGAGCCTGACAAAGATTCGTATCTTATACTATCCTTCATGAAACCAGCCTTTATCCATTTGTTAATGGTTGAGAGCGTTTTATTCTTTTTATAACATGGATGCGGGTTCTAGATTTGGCTCGGGTCGAGTACATATGGCAGCAGTCATTCGGGATGACAGAGGTGGCTTCAGATGTGCTCGTTCGTGGGTGATTTTGAAGAATTGCAGTTCTCTCTTTATGGAGGCAGAAGCCATGGTGCATACAGTCCGCTGGTGTGTGGCAGAAAATTTTTCTTCACTTATATTCGAAACTGATTCGCTTGCTCTTCTTAAATTAGTCGAAGGCAGTGATGCGATGGTCATCAGTCTTCAACTAATGGTAGAAGAGATTAAATCTTTAAGTGAATCGGTGGAGAATTGCCACTTTACACATGTACTAAGATCAGGGAATGCAGCTGCACATAGTTTAGCTGTTTTTGCGGGTTTAAATAATTTGCATAATTTTGTTTGGAGAGGTAATCCTCCACCTTGTATTGCGGACACATTATTCCAGGATGCACTGGCTTCTGAGTAATAAGAGTATCTGAGGATCTCTATTCTCCTATCTTCCCGCTGCCTTATTCCTGGTCTCACTTTGTGACACTGGGATGGGGTAAGGGAGGTAGGTTGGATAATGGGACCTCCATTTGTTCAAAAAAAAAATATTGACCGGATATAGTTTTGGTAGGTTTGTTACTAAGGTAATATTTGGCATCAAATAATATTTTCTTTTAAGACATCATTTATCCTATATAAATGTTTAGGGTTCAGACACAATTTTTAAATATAAAATATTAAATTTTCTTTTTTTTTTTTCTAATCATCACACATGGATACTCTCACCA
>JAUZJE010000206.1:0-882 GCA_032886695.1 'Waltheria sp.' little leaf phytoplasma | reverse complement strand
GTCGGCTACCGCTAGCTCCACCGGGTCTATCTTCCTCTTTCCTCTTTCTAGTCACCGTTGTCGTCATCCGTTTGTTGCTTTAACCATCGTCGGGTTTGCTTCGCTGGTGCTTCGTCTTCTTCAAATGCTGCTCGTCGATGGGTCGGGCTCGTCGTTCGTCGGGGTTGCTTCAGTTCTTCTATTGCTATCCCCGCCACCACTAGGTTTTGCTCGTGCGCCACCGCTAAGTCGGGCCTTCTCTACTCGCTCCGTCGCTGGCTTTGCTCTTTGGCCGGATTCGGCTTGGCTCCTATGGAATGGAAGGTATCGGGGGGGTTTGGAGGGAGGGGGAAGGAGAGAGAGGAAGAAGCTAGGGAAGAAAAGGTATTGGAAGGGTTTGAAAGGAGGGGAAGGAGAGAGAGGAAGCCAGGAAGGGAAAAAATATTATTTTTTCAGTTTTTTATTTATTTTAATTTAATATTTCTTTAAATTCCACATGGACCTATTATTTTATGCCACGTGGCACTGGTGGAGACTTAACTGTGTGTGGCTTTCACTCTCCGTCAAAGTAACGGTACCAGGACTTAGATGGCGATAATGGGAGACTTTAAGGACTTCTTTGGCGATTTTGAAAGAAGGAGGACTTACAGGAGCTTTAGGTCAAAATTCATGGTTTTTTTTTGGATTTTAGCCTTTATTATTCATTTTATTACTTTCAAGTTCCATATCCCACCCTAATTCATGTCTGATCGCGCACTAGGTTTCAATTGTCGATGTAAATCTATATTTTCTTGCCATTATTTGTACTTTTAACTAATTGAATTTTTAATTTGAATGTTCTTCAAAAAGACTTCGCCACCAAATAAGTCCATGGAGAAGCCTGAAATGGCCTAAGAAGGAAAG
>JAUZJE010000205.1:0-886 GCA_032886695.1 'Waltheria sp.' little leaf phytoplasma | reverse complement strand
GACGAAATGGTATGCATCAATTAAAGGAATTAATTTCTTACATTTTATCTCCTCTTTGAAATTTCACCACCTGCATTTACTCTCCTATCCCAACTTTACATGGCCATCTAATTTAACAATTCTTGGTTTTATCCCAACTTCTTCTCAGTTATTTTTCAGGGCTAGCTGTGGTTATCTCAAGAAATCACCATTTTTGCATGTTTTGAATAAAAGATGTTGCAGGCCTACCTAACTAACCAAGTTTTCTTTTCTATTATAGTCCTAGTCATGTTATAGTAATTTCACCTCTTGGCATTGATTAACTTGCATGTATGCTTGGGTTTCATAATCTCTCTATTTTCTCTTGAGTCGGCATCCTCTATCTCACTCTTTATTATATATGGTGTCAGCAATAGTATATAACGAATATATATTAGTAATTTACAAGATATATTTTACTATAAAGAAAATGGTAGAGTCGATAAAGAATATGTTTGTCGCCTATTCATTAGTGTAATACAAGATGTAGCATTAAGAACGGTACAAGACATCCCTAACTAATTTGAAAGAGAGGTACGAGAAAGATGCAGTGTCATGTGCCTTAATTGTTTTTATGGATTTTCAACTTCAAAGGAATTTTTTGAGGTCAGGGATCATATCAGAATCAGATGTATCTATAAATAATATTAAACCAAATGCTCAAATTGTTATTTAGTGCATGCTTCCCCAATGGAAAAATTTTGAGTTTGAATCTCATAATCAAAATTTTTTTTTTTTGATAATAATAAAGACTTGTAATTATTACTGCTTTAAAAGAAAATAAGGACATAATGTGCATTTTCGTATTCTAGATTGGAATCTGTTAAAGGATGATTATATTTGGAAAAAACATTATCAATATATGTTA
>JAUZJE010000204.1:0-890 GCA_032886695.1 'Waltheria sp.' little leaf phytoplasma | reverse complement strand
AAGTTCTCTTTTTAAAGAGTAACCGTTTGAAGAACAATATTGAATTTTATTCAATGTTCGCAAAAGTTTAGTTTCTGATGAAACCGTTGTTGACATACAAGGTATGAAAACATAAAGCTCCGGAAAAAGCAGTTTCCATCTCCACGTGTTCGTCGAATGGCAGCATATTGTTGATCAAGCACCTGCATAGATAGCAGCATAAAGCTCTTGTTTGGAAAAGACAAATAAGCAAAATTGTGGGCATCAAGAAGCCAAACATGCCAAATGGACACAAACAGACTAAAGCAAGATACCTTTATTTTCTCTAGCAAGATAGGACTTCCTGATTCATACTCAGCTGCCAACATGGAGAGAGGTTCCTGCAGTTACATCAAAAGCAATTTTCTGGGCCTTAAACATGTTTATCAAGAGGAACGGAAGTTGTCCTTGCACCATAATTACAGGAAGAGAAAAAATATGAAGCAGAAAAGCGACATTCAAAATACTATTATTAAGTGAATGAAGAATATATTCCGGCTTGTTTCATGAAATAGTTAATGACCTCAATATCTTATAGACTTGTATCGTAGTGCTCTAAAGGTCATCAAATTGATAATGCCTCCAACCCACAAAAAAAATGTCTCGACATGAAAATATGTAGAAAAGAGTGTTCTTCTACATATGCATGGTCAAATACTAATTATATGATGAAGAAATGACAATCAAGGAAGTTGCATCAGAAACAAATTAACAGCAAAAGGCAATTAGACTCTTAACAAATTTGCATAGCAATACAAGTGGCATTTCACATACAACAGATGAAATTCAAGGAAAAAGACAGGCATGTTAGCTCTAATGCAGAACAGAAGAGCACTACTGAAATTTCAAAACAAAAACCACCCAAAGTTTAA
>JAUZJE010000203.1:0-892 GCA_032886695.1 'Waltheria sp.' little leaf phytoplasma | reverse complement strand
TTTCCCTTTTTTTCCGCCCAACTCCTATTGTATAGGCAATTAATACTTTGAATTTAATACTTTAATTCCCATATGCAAATCCCTAATTTATTAATTTGCTGTCAGTATTAAATTTCTCTATTAAAATCCCATATTTAATACACCCCATATGAGATTACCGTTTCTAATGGGCCTTTACTAAATCGATTCTCAAATATATTAAGTTTGGAAAGAAATTAACATTGAATTATATTTAAGAATTTAATTCATTTTGAAAAATCTTTTTTTTTCTCTGCCCTTTTTCAGTTCCCATCCTTTCTTCCCACTGCGGCTTTATGCCTTTTTTCTCTCTTCCTCTGTCTTTTTCTCTTTATAATTATTTTTTAATTTTTTAATGATTTGGTCTTTCCTTTGCAGAAGAAACAGAGACTTGGGGAGTGAGGGCGGTCAAAGGAGCGAACCTGGCGAGCGCCCCTGCATTGCAGCTCCAAGCAGAGGGCAGGGCCGAGGAACCCCAGCCCGCCGGTCACCACGAAGGTCTGGCCTTCGATGCCTTCATTTTCGCCCAAGTGCATTCTTCTTTTTCTTTTTCTTTTTCTTTTTTTTTTTAAAAAAAAATTCTAGATTAGATTACATTAATTGGTACTAAGAGACTAACAATGAATGTTTAGCTTTTGCTTCATCATCATCATCATCATCAGCGTAGTTGACCTATGTTACTAAGTGACTGACATCTACAAATAGATCTAGGGTTGGGTTCCCAATCTCGCCAAATTTTTTTTTTTACCGCTGATTTCTCTCAAAAATTTTACAATTTCTTCATCGGTTTTAGATTTATCAAAAAAAATAGGAATATAATTTTCTTGCACTGCAAATTTTAATTTTTCATCAGCTACATCTAAAACTTTTTCTT
>JAUZJE010000202.1:0-896 GCA_032886695.1 'Waltheria sp.' little leaf phytoplasma | reverse complement strand
AGCAAATTTCTTCAATAAAACAGCTTTACCTTCCATTACCGGAATAGAGGCCAAAGCACCAATATTTCCTAATCCTAATACTGCTGTTCCATTACTAATAACTGCAACATTGTTACCTAGGATATTTACTTGTGATATCATAATTTGAGGGAGTGTATAAAGACTCATTAGCAAAATCCATGATTATTATAGCTTATAAAGCAATATGCCCACACAGAGAAAAGAAGAAATAAAGAGCAATAATCTTATCTTGTTCATCTGGTCAGTGAACATTGAATGATGTAGCTGAGCTGATAGCCATCTTAGATTTGTGGCCTTCCCTACTCCTAACTTCTTTATCTAGAAGGAATCAATGGTGAAGATTTAAAGGTCCCCATGCCCAAATCAACCCCAAAACCCATCCCAATCTTTGAAACCCACTCTCAATAAAGAAATAAGTTATCAGTAAGCTACCACCAAACTTTCTCATTAGGAAAATCTTCTATATTTTTTTTGGTCTAATAACTGCTGCTGCTTTGTTGTTTTCAACTATGTTTGATTAATAAATTGTCTCTACTCCCCCTCACTCCTTGCATTTCATATATTTAATCCACAGGAATTTAATAGAGTAAAAACAAACCAAGACCAAAGACAAACTAGGTCATGCAAAGTGTAAATCAATGATTAAAGTTTGAAAATGACCTATAATAATAATATATTGAAATGTGAAAAGAGAATGAATTTTTTGGGGCAAGGATATTGATTTCAAGGATATTAGATAAGGCTTTGATTGAATAGCAATTTATATATATATATATATATCTAGAGAATTTAGTGACCTGATTTTGATATTTGTGTGGCCGGTGGGATTCAATAGTTGACTAAAGTGCCCTAACATCACGGCAAATTGAAAAAAC
>JAUZJE010000201.1:0-906 GCA_032886695.1 'Waltheria sp.' little leaf phytoplasma | reverse complement strand
TAATATTTTAATTTAATTTTTTGTCTTTTAATTAAATTATAATTTAATATGTAATCTTTTAATACATGGTTCTCAGATTAAAAAAAAAAAAAAAGAAAAGCAATACACAATCGGTGTTGTTGAAAAATTCAAAAAATGAAGAATGGTGTTAAAAGGGAAGAAGGATATTTAAGTATTTTTATACTTTAAGAGTATAAGACAGACATGGCCCACCAATGCTATGTGATAGAATCCATTTGAAATACGTAGGCAAGGTACATAATGGGTAAAGCTCTGATGGGTTGGGTAGCAAGACCCTATAACAATTACTTTTTGTGTCAGTAGTTTAGTTTAATTCAAGCGGTAAAAATTAAATGGTGATGAAGTTTCAAGATGAAAGCAATAGCCGACCGATTGAAACCATCCCATTAAAGTACTTCACTACTTCTTACAATCACGTAATTTAGTTTTGGCTTGCATTTTTACTTTTTTACTATTTCTTAATTTAGCTTTATTTTTAAATTTTTTTTTTTGAAAAATTCTATCTAATGTTAATACAAAGTCAATGAAACACAACCTATAACATTAGAAAACGCGACCAACAATGGGGACTACTTAAAGCACTACACTACTTTTTTATCCAAAACAAAATAGCACTATACTACTAACAATGTCAATGTAGACTACTTAAAGCACTATACTACTAACAATGAATGTGGATTAATTAAAGCATTACACTATACTATTCAAAGCACTAGGTCGTAGAAAAAGGTTTCTTGCACCTCACGCTACTTCTGACAGTCACGCTATCAGTTTCTGAAGCATTCTGCACATATATGAAATAAACCAGATAAAGAATAAGCCATATATGGAAAAATAAAAAAAAATATTAAAAATAATAATTGTAAATATCTTGTTTGATTTAAA
>JAUZJE010000200.1:0-908 GCA_032886695.1 'Waltheria sp.' little leaf phytoplasma | reverse complement strand
GGGAAACAATTTTTGTTTCCTTAATCCTATCTAATCCATGTCATAACTGTCCCAGGAGCATGTGGATGGAGATCTTTGTTCTACTTTTCAAACTTGCCCATTAATATAAGTTAGAATTTTTTTAAATATATTAGAATAGAATGCCATTATTATATGGATTTAATAAATATCAGAATCATCTCATAGTTTTAGTGATATCAGTTGCTTTCATAGCATCCCATTGAACAAACTTTGTCAATGAAGAGAATTAAATATAGTAAGAAAAGTCAATGAAGGGAATTTAAATAAAGTAAGAAAGGTTGAAAAAAGAAAACCCAATCCCTGATGCATGCTTTGGATATATATATATATATATTTTAACTTCAGCTGAGGTATGCAAATCGATTTTTGGATGCTTTCAGAGAGTTTGGCAGTTAACTTGTACCAATATGTCAATTCTCTTACACAAAATACCATACATAGCAGTTAGCAGGGCATGATCTGCAGTTTGCCTCATTTGGAGTTTTACCTTCTGCTAACATTTCCTGTTACTGAAAAAAAAAAAAAAAAACCATTTTTAAATTAAAATTTCCTCCCTCAGCCAATTGCTTTACTTGTTCTTGTTGCTCTGTAAGGCACAAAAAATGGACACCAATTGATCAGATTTTCACATGAACCATAATGACATTATATGCACAAACTACATGCTCTGACCCTTTGTAGAATAAGGATTTTGTTACAGAAGCCTAACATTACAAGTAAATTACAAGATAGATCACCTGTCTGGCAAAAGAAAGATAACATGTGAAAGATGCACTAGTTGTTGGCCTCATGCCCAACATCAAATTTCAACATCTAATGAACGTTTAATTTTTCAATTTCCTGAATATCAATTGTTTGAATCTACTGTTTTAAAAGATGTTTTGTTT
>JAUZJE010000199.1:0-911 GCA_032886695.1 'Waltheria sp.' little leaf phytoplasma | reverse complement strand
GCCCTGGCTCTATGCCGAATATTTCCGCAAGGAGAAGGCGCGCGCGGCATGAGCGCCTTGGCCGAACGCCCCCTCGCGGAAGCCAGCACCGGAGTTCCGAGTGCCGCGCGCGGCCGCAAGCCGCGATGGGCATTTTAGCATTGCAGCAAAAGACTTCATATAGGGCTAATACCCTCAAGAGCCAATATTTTTGTCTTGGGTTGTAACATTGCTCAAGCTAAGCTACATATCTTGAATTGAATGATCAGAAAAAGAAAGAGAGAAGGAAAAAGCTAACATATCCTAAATGGAAAGAGGCAATTGCAAACAAAAGTTGGGCAGGAAAGTGTACTACAAAGTAAGTAGCAGGCATGTGCCAAATGGCTTCACAGAATTTTGGGGTGCTTTACATGAGAAACATTATTGAAAAAGCTGAAGCTTATCTTCTTATGTTAAAGCCTCCTTAAATGAAACTTTGAACAAGTAACAAGTAAAACCAAAGCCAAAGCCAAAATTCATCAAACATGGGAAACCCCATATATTGTTTTCTTTTTCCATTTTCATATATGACTACACCTAACTGAGTTTAGGTTAGGCACCCCTAAGACCTCACTGAAATATCATATTCAGTGCCATGTCATGTTACAATATCTTTCTTTCTGTATTGCACTTTTCTCTTTTTGTGTAACATTTCAGGATCTTCTTGCACGCTCACATAAGTTAAAGAAAAAATATGTTAGCCAACACAGAGAGGAGTTCTAAATGAATGAATATTGATGGAATCAACGTTGAGGGAAACATATTATAAATCTCTGAGTTGAGATATTGGTATAGTGGTTCAAGATGAATGGTTATTTTGTGGTACTATTATGGATAATATTCGTTATGGTAATTTTAATGCTACAGAAGAACAGGTGGTGCAAGCTGCTAAA
>JAUZJE010000198.1:0-911 GCA_032886695.1 'Waltheria sp.' little leaf phytoplasma | reverse complement strand
TTTGAAATCTTATTTAGTAGATATGCGTAACGGTTATAAATTAAATATGCCACCTACAGGTTCTAGTCGACGAGAATCTTATAAGTATCCGCCTACTTCACGTATGAATTCTACTTATATTTCTGCTGTGACAATCGCCCGAATCCCTTAATGAATGACACGTCGGCCGCCATGTCACACTTAAGAGAAACGAAGGCTAGTGATCCATAACGCAGTAAATATGAAAACGAAATCATATTTATATATACATATCAATAATAGATTGCAAATGCACAGCGGAAGTAAAACAGTACTCACACAATCCAAATACAAATAAAGTAATAATAAATGAAAACCCTAAGTAGCCAGCAACCAACTGTGGAGACGTCGCATCCAAACACTCACTCAGACCTGGAAGTGGAGGAAAAACGAGTGTGAGACAGAAATCTCAGTGAGTGGTATAAAAGTCTACACCTAGCTGCATACCCAAAACCCCAAAGGTGGTTTAGAAAGCAAGGAGGCTTTTCGAAAACCAAAACCAACCCACACACAGTGGAAAACCTGGCAAATCGTTTGCGAGCTATAACGTGTGCCATCTTGATCTCCACGTGAAGTTCTCGGTGGTAGCTAGCCACAAGACACTTCAGAGATCCACTAGTGAGCTTTAAAATCAGGTCACACAGACTGGTTGAGAAACATCTCTCAACCTCTAGGGCTACCCAGTTAAAACCAAAACTCTCTTTTATCTACTTTTAAAACCATATAAGTAGAAATAATGTACATATACGTAGCCCTTACTAAATAAGACTCAAAACACGTCAGCTACTCAGGCTGACAGCTCGCCTCACTAGTGTGGCCGCTAGGGTGTCGCGATGGGGAGTCTCCACGACCACCCTAACTCGTACCGTATAACCCCGGCAACCAGGGTGGAT
>JAUZJE010000197.1:0-918 GCA_032886695.1 'Waltheria sp.' little leaf phytoplasma | reverse complement strand
GAAGAAAACGGCTCTCCACCAACCAATCCAAACCACAAAGATAAGCAACCCCAGAAACAGAAACAGAACAAACATGAATTTTGTCAACCATTTTCAATCTGTTTGCCTTCCATGTTTGATAAAAACAGAGAAAAACATGGAATTGAATTCAGAACAATAAAATGAAGGAACATGAAAGGCATGATGATGATCATGGTGTTTACCTGAGATTGAAGGAAGGAGCTAGTTTTGCTCTCATCCATCAAAAACCAAAGGACCCATATAATTCATGAAGCAGTTTTGTTTCAATAGTTGAATTCAGAGATGATCAAATTAAGAGACTCCAAAAATCTGGATTTTTTGTTTTTGTTTTGTTTTAATGAAGAAGAAGAAAGAAGGAAAGAATGTAATGGTTTGGAGCCTAAAAACATAAAAAGCACATGTATTTACAACTTTATGCGAATCTATAATCAGACACCATAAACTATAAACAAGCCCAATCTAACCAATAAGATAGACTTTTGTAAAGGTAGGGATGATGACAATGTTTTCTTTTTTAAAAAAAAAAAAAAAGAAAAATTGCTTCTTCTTCTTCACCTTCTTTTCCTTTTTTTGTAAAAAAAAAATAATAATAAAATTATTTTCTTCTTTCTGTTGAGAATCGAAAATTTTTTAGGGAAAAGAAAAGGCAGCTAAAGGGAGGCAAAACCAGAGCCGTATTGGCTTCTGAAAACCAACGGAATTAACAGAACCCACGCGCCTATCTTTGTTGTTTGGAAATGCAATAATGCCACTTGTTGGTTTCAATAGCCTATATTTATCTTCTCACATATTAGGAATGAAAGAAAAAGAATATCGTAATTTAAAAATTAAATTTCCTGATACATTTTCAAATTCAAAATTATCGGGTAATAATGTTAAAATAAAATTATTTTTAAG
>JAUZJE010000196.1:0-918 GCA_032886695.1 'Waltheria sp.' little leaf phytoplasma | reverse complement strand
TTCTGCTATTAAAGTGTCTGATAATCCGATATTAAGATTAAAATTCATATCAAAATTATATAAATTTTTTGTAAATCTTCCTAAACTAATATCAGATAAATTATGATTTTCTAAAAAAATATACTTGCTTTTTAGTATCTAAAATAACCCTTTGCTCATCAACAAGCTTCTGGATCTCCACCTGTAAAGCGCCAAGGGGTTAAAAAACTTGTAGGCTCAGAAAAAGGAAATAGTAAATACCCAATTCACCCTCAAGGAAAGAGGGAGGATATTATTTTCACCTAGTCACAGTATTCAATGTCTAGTGCCCACACACATAGTTTCTACCAACAAAACAAGAGTGGTATGCAATAAGCACACACAAGGGGCATACCCGTCAATAAGGATAAAGCATAGGCATAAAAACATGCGCAATTGTCTTTATACATACAATAAAAGACTTATATTCCACATTGCAGTTGTCTATATAAGAAAAAGAAAACACAATCATCTAATCTAATGCATTATAGATCACATGAATGTGCCAAGCTCGTCAAAGTGCCTCAACTCGGAAGATTCAATCATTTGTAATATTAAAGGTGCCAACTTGCAGTTTCCCAAATTTATCAGGAGCAAACTTTATGCCTAGAACCATCAAAAAACTTTGCAACCTGATTGAAGTGTTATGTTAGCACTAAAGTAAAGTTTTCATGATCAATAACATGCCGAAACTCCTAATAAATTTAAAAAAGAATGTGTCAATCAGCAAGAGAATTCAGTCCATCAGCATAATATGCCTAACTGACATCACGGGGGCATAACTTATACCAACGCAGTTACAAAATTAGGAATGGCAATTTGTAGATTATAACCAAAAGTCCAACACCAGGCTCTTCAATTATTATTTGGTCGAGATAAATATGTAGGCAGAGGGATGAA
>JAUZJE010000195.1:0-921 GCA_032886695.1 'Waltheria sp.' little leaf phytoplasma | reverse complement strand
GATTCTAATGGTAGTGGCAATAATAAATGTATCTCATGCTGACATTTACCAAGGGCTAGACAAAGGTTGTTGGTTTTATAGTTAAATTTCTAACTTTTATGGAGAAGTTTGCTGTAATTCCAACTTTGATCTGATATAGTCTGGCTTATTTTGTGTTTCTGGGCTTCCTAGTTCTGCATCTATTTTCTTCTCATGTAACACTTGCTATTCCGGAAAAGAGAACAACCATCGGCTTTAATATTTGAGTAATTCACTTGCATTAAATACTATGAAAACCAAGTAGGATTACAGTTGGTTTGCATTAGATGTTCCTATATCTACAGCTTACAAGTCAAAATTACACTGTAAATAGGTAGGGAAACATGGTTCATTTGTTTGTATTGCACAAACACTGTAAATAAGATGTTGGTCCTGCTCACAATCCATTTGCTGGAAAAGACGGTGCTGATGCCTGAATTAAATGTATGTTCTGTGCTATGTATGCTGTTGTCACTATTAGTTAATTGCAAGTTTGTTTGTGTCTGTTGGCAATTTTTGATTAGTATATGGATTTGAGAAATAATGAAAATTGTGGTGTGTTGGCACTATCTGTGTATTAGTAATTTGTTTAGGGTGTTAAAGTGTTCTCTGATCTAGTGTTGATTGGAATGATACTTTAGCTGAGATAGAAAGAAAGGTAATTAGTTGGTCAGGGTGAGACTGAGGGGTGAAACCATACAGCTTAAGCATCATTCCAACAAGGGTTCCCTCGGAGGTTTTGGAAGTGGTTTCTGTAGTTGCCATGGTGTATGAACTGCCACTGCAGCAAGTGAACAAACTGCTATATTAAACGATCCGAATCGATATAACCATAACTAACCCCGGCAAAAAAAGAATCTCTTTTTAAATAATCTAAACGATCAAAATCTAATTGACTTGTTA
>JAUZJE010000194.1:0-929 GCA_032886695.1 'Waltheria sp.' little leaf phytoplasma | reverse complement strand
ACCATCTCGCCGTTGACGCTCAATTGCGTCGTCCGCAGCCCCGCCACCGTCGCGAACGTGGGCGGGGTCGCCCCGTCGCCGACCTTCAACAGGAACGCACTGCCTCTTTCCGCTGCCATGTCCGTATCTCCTCTTGATGTGTCGCCCTCACCCTTCCGCGGCTCCGCCGCTCCCTCCCCCTCCCTCTGGGAGAGGGAGGGGGCCCGCCCGGCGCAGCCGGGTGGGAAGGGTGAGGGCGACGTGATTCAGCCGCTCGCCAGCATCCGCACGCGGAACTCGACCGCGGCGATCCACCGCCCCGGCCCCTCCCCCGCGATGCGGCTGCGCAGGAACGCGACGCTCGCCACCCGCCAGCCTACCAGGTCGCGCGGCAGGCCGGGCACCGCCGCCTCGACCGCCGCCGCCAGCGCGGCGATGCGTGCGCTCGTCTCGGTCGCATCGCGCAGGATCACCGCCAGCCGCAGCTCGCGCCCGACCCGGTCCTTGGTGCCCCAGTCGCCCGACGTCGCCTCGCCGATCTCCGCGAACGGCGGCGTCGCGCGCACCGCGGGTCCGTCGAACACGCCGTTCAGCGTCGCCCGCAGCACCGGGTCGGCACGCAGCAGCGTCGCCAGCGCGGCCCGGGCCGCCGCCGTCGCCCCGCTCACAGCCAGTCCCGCAGATGGCGCAGCCGTGCGTCCGCCAGCCACCGCGCACGCAGGCGCCGGCCGCTGACCCGGACGCCGTCGGCACCCTCCTCCACCCGCACCCCGCGGATGCCCACCAGATATCCGGCGACCCGCCGCCGCCAGCCCGCCGCGATCCGCTGCGCCCGCGCCTATATTTTCGAAATAAGGAGTTAAGAGTTGTTCCAGGCATTTTTGCATCAGTCTATCTTTGATGGTCGGTATGCCCAAAGGTCGGGTTTTTTTATTATCGTTAGGAATGAA
>JAUZJE010000193.1:0-933 GCA_032886695.1 'Waltheria sp.' little leaf phytoplasma | reverse complement strand
TTTAATTCTTTTAATCAAAGAGATCTTCCTGTTTTGCAATGTTGCGTAATAATTTTATCTTTAGTTATTAGTTTGATTGGGATTTTATTTGAATTTTTATGAAAAGGCTTTGAAATTCCCAGGATCTTATCTGAATCCAGCTAT
Organism: 'Waltheria sp.' little leaf phytoplasma; assembly: GCA_032886695.1. Taxonomy (GTDB): domain Bacteria; phylum Bacillota_I; class Bacilli_A; order Acholeplasmatales; family Acholeplasmataceae; genus Phytoplasma. The sequence goes on along the minus strand of JAUZJE010000193.1, from coordinate 789 downwards.
CTTAATTTGACTTTGCATTCGAAACATTATAAAAATTCGTTATGCGATGGATCAACTTTTAAAGTCCTTATTGCTTAATGACGAACATGCACTAAGGGATGAAGGGCACATTTCTCTACATATAAAGCAAAGTAGCAAACCACATATTACTCTAATGCATGAAAATGATTCCATAATAAACAATAAGGTGCGTGTCTGCTTAAGGGATAATCGATCAAACGTAAAAGTGCAACCAAAGATAAAGCGACTTCATAACAATTACAATTTCATTTTTTTTTTAATTTATGTACAATAGATTCTCATTTTTATGTTCCAAATGATTACTACACAAAAGAAAATAATAAGCTTGCAAGTTGCAACAACCCATTAAGCCAAACTCGATATATCAAATGGATTAGAGCACCTAGTCTTTAGTTAAGCTGTAGCAATTTAAGCACATATAGAGTGAGGCAAATCATTTAGCAGACTTTTTTGTAAAAAGAGGTGCCTCTTCTACATACCCCTCCTTGTATGGCTCTAGTCTTATGAAATAAAATCTCAACTTAAAAGCACTTGAGTCTTTGGCTCAATGGTTGATGCATCCGTTATACTTTTTTCAGGGAAGAAGTTCGAATTCTATTGTACCCAGAATTATTAATAAAATAGAAAATCTCAACTTAAAAAAAAAAAAAAAGCGTAGCAGTTTAACTTATTTTTATGTAATAAATTAAGTTGATTATCCCAAAAAAATATTAAAATAATAAAAAAGATTAAAAAATAAAACTTCAACTAATAAAATTATGATTGAGT
>JAUZJE010000192.1:0-936 GCA_032886695.1 'Waltheria sp.' little leaf phytoplasma | reverse complement strand
GGAACATCAACAAAATGGTTCCTTGCTTTGTTTATTTACTTGCCCTTAATTATTGTTATTTTAAGATTATTGCAATTAAGCAACTAATTGTTAGTGTGTAGGATGCCAACGTCATACACTAATAGTTTAGTCATACTCACTAATAGTTGGTAATCGGAGAAGAAACAACGTTATATACACTAACAGTTAGTTCTTTAATTGTAACAAATCGCTAAGGTTGGTTCCTTATACACTTGCAAAGTTTGACTCCTGATTTGAAACAAATCGATAAGTTTGGTTCCTTATATAGACACTTACAAAGTTTGTTTCCTGATTTGAGAATTTTGGCAAAGTTCAGTACCTTTTTGGAACTTTAACCATTATGTTTATGACAAAGCCATCGATTGAAGGCCGAACTCCACTTGGGTAGGACAAATCCAGCCTGATATTTGAGTCAATTCGATAACGTTTTAGACTTATTTAATGACTCGAAAACATTTAAGGCTTATTTAAATTTGGAGCTATATGATTGGGACTTATTTGAATATTTACTCTAAAAATAACTTATTTAAAATTAAAATGAATATCAAAAGGAATAAAGTTTGATAATAAATGGGACTTCCTATTTACTTAGTTAAGTATTTTTGAAGTAACATTCACTCTATTATTTACCTATCACCATATCAAATTGCACTGATATTGCATCCAAAATTCCAATTTGATTATAAAACTAGAAAATTACAAATTAAAGTGCCAAATGAAAATGAAGAAATTGCAAGACAAAGGAAGAAGAAGGCATAAATATCTCTATGCAGAAAGGCAAAGCAAAAACTGAAATATTCACGACAGGGAGAGAGAGTCAAAGATGAGAAAGAGACATTAGACAAATGCTGCATACAGTGACGTAGGTGCTTACATTTACATCTGGTCAAGTCAAACCCGCCATTGAAAAATATA
>JAUZJE010000191.1:0-866 GCA_032886695.1 'Waltheria sp.' little leaf phytoplasma | reverse complement strand
ATTAAATTTACTAATCAGGAAATAAAAGCCCTGATCGTCAAGGATAAAGAATCTTCTTAGTAGTCGTAAGGGTAAACCTAAATTTGGAAAAAGAAAAAAATAAAAATAAAAAACCTAAAAGCACTTGCCCCCATGCAGGATCGAACTACTGACGCTCTACCACTGAGCTATAGGGGCGAGCTATAGGGGCATTTACGTTTGTCCAAAAAACTTTTAAATTTAAAACTTTTACATAGAAATTTACTCAATGAAAACCCAACCTTTTAATTAATGTAGACAATATCGAATTTTATAAATCCAAAAAAACAATAAAAATGTGGATATATAATATTTTCTATACACTATAAACTTGTCCTAATCATTACCATAAAAACTTCAATCTTTTTCTTGTCCATATTTTATACTTGAGCTGCATCACTAGGATACTGGATTTTCTTATTTTATTTTGACATTGTCTCTTCAGGTACTGTATCCACAAAACTTGACTTTTCCATATTTTTTAAAATGACATTGGACTTTCCTATTGTTGTTCAACATTCTTTTTATATGATAAATCATCAAAAGTAGAGATGAATAAATTTTCTTAGGGGGGCTCAAAATTTTACTGTTTTAAAGGAGAAAATCTTGCAAGAGATGCTCCTTGAGAAATTAAAAACAACCCATTGTCACCTTTCCATGATATTATTCCACATTTTCCACTTTGCAACAGACAAGTTTCAAGGTATGCTTAAATGAAATTGTAGCAGAAAATCTATGATTCACAATCTTCCTTTTTACCCTATTGATGTGAAATTAGTAAAAGAACAAAAAGGAACAGATCAAAACATTAATTATTTTTCTTAATTATCCTTTATAGTACTAATCAA
>JAUZJE010000190.1:0-945 GCA_032886695.1 'Waltheria sp.' little leaf phytoplasma | reverse complement strand
TGCATCCACATTAGCCTATTGTGTTTTCAACAACATGCTGTTGACAGGCCAACCATGTCATCTGTAGTTCGGGAACTAAGCGGCGAGAGCGCATTGCCTCAACCAAACCAACCTGCTTTCCTATTACACGAGGAAACTCGCGTTGCAGTTCAGTGGGGAAACCCTGAATCTCCTTCAACCAATGAAATAAGTGTCACACTTTTGGAGGGTCGATAGCATCAGATTGCTCCTAAACTAGAATGTGTCTGTCACACTGCATTATGATCTGTACCAAAAGATATATTCCTCCAAATTTTTGTCCTTAAGATTAATCTTAGAACTGGAATTCTATATTCATGATCAAATCTGATAATCTGATATAGCTAATTGAATGGAAAACTATTTAAACATTTACGAAACTAACATGCAATTGGACAGATATATACATTTTTTCTTTCTCAGACTAACAAAATTTAATTAGTATAAGTGTGTTTGTTTCTTGGGGAGCCCTGCCAGCATTGAATGTGTATGTGTTTGTGTCTTCTAAACTGGCACTCTATGTTTGATGCAGATTATATATTACTGTAGTTTAGATTTTGTTTTTCTTTTCCTACATATAAAAACATTCCTTGATTTTTCAATTACAGATTAGAAACCAAAAAACACTCTAGATTTATCAAGTTTTTATTTATCTAGAAAGTTTTGAGTTTTAATTGTGATATTAAGATAAGTGCAGTTTTTGTAAAGTGACGGAAGATGTATTTTTCTTTAATTCCCATCTTAATACAATCCAATTTTACATGTAAAAATAAGTACGTAAATGAATCAATTCAAAAATCATATAAAACTCTGTAAGCATTTATAAAATATCTAAGGCGGATAAATGATTAGGCATAAATGCTCAAATCTAAATTAATAAATACCTTATTATTCAAAAAAGATATTTGTAAAAATCTTAATTAAATT
>JAUZJE010000189.1:0-949 GCA_032886695.1 'Waltheria sp.' little leaf phytoplasma | reverse complement strand
ACCAACACTTCCATTTCTCAACTCAATCCTGATAGTCACGTTATTCACCATATCAAGCCAAGATCTTGATATTATGAAAGGAGCAATCAAAGTTACATTGAATGGCCTGTTCTAAGCTTTCTGAACTTCAACCTTGAAAGTTTCCATCAAATCCTTGAACCCAACATTTGTTGCAGAATCTGACACTTCCATTGAACTCTTAACACTCATATGGAAAGTGAGTAGTTGGAGTTTGAAGGGTTGACTACGATTATGAGGGTGTAAATTGAGATAATTTGTATAACTAGTTATGGTTTTTCTCAACATGTTATGCTGATGTAGCTAATCTACTTTTTGCTGATGTAGATTGTAGTGGTTGTTAGTTACCCCAGGCTGATTCCAATTGAATCAAATAAAACAAAATAGCTTCAATATTAAATAATTGAATAAAACCAAATAAAATGGTGCATAGCCATAACAAATAACTTAAAAAAAATAAACAATTAAATTATTAATAAAAAGTGAAATGAATGAATATCTTAGAGAAATTATAAGTAAAAATTTTCAATAAGAAAAAGCTTTAATTGAAATTATATAGTGAGAGTATAAGAACTAAATTAACTCAATTCATTCTTATTACATTGTTAGTATGCTTATTTCAATAATAAAAAGTATTCTTTTACTCTTTATTTATTTAAATTTAGAATAGAAATTAAATAAATAAAACTTTTTTAAATAAACTTCAAGATTATCTTAATATATAGTTGGGCTTTCTTAATTAAAATATATGAGCCCAAAGTTATATTAATTGGCATCCATTTCTCAAATTTATTTTACTTTTTATGATGAATATAATTGGTTAAAAAAGGGAAAGGTGAAACACGACGAAACATTAGCAGATAGAGACGAATTAGAAATAATCCGGACCTATCAGACAATTGTTAGAGGAATTATCCAATACTTTTGTTTA
>JAUZJE010000188.1:0-950 GCA_032886695.1 'Waltheria sp.' little leaf phytoplasma | reverse complement strand
GGAACTCGGCAAAATGACTCCGTAACTTCGGGATAAGGAGAGCTTTTATAATAAAAAGGAGAAGCGAAGCCAGGCCAAAGCGTACGGCCGGGCTGAACCAAATCAGGCTTTACAGTCAAGAGGAAGGCCTGCCTTGGGCCTTTACGCTATGTGAGGCATGGGCTTTCCTCTTTTTTTTTAAAAAAAAATTTAATTATATTTATATTAAACTTTTAATTTTATAACTTTAGGGTTTAAAATTTAAAGATACTGTTCCCCAAACTATACCCTTTTTTTTTTCCTATTGCCACCTCCAAATATACCTTAATTATTGCTATTATGTATGTTTAGTAAGGATTTAAATATTAAAAAAGAAAACAGTGAATTTTATTAGATTATTGTCAAGATTATGTCATATTACTAATTCAAAATTATTTATACATTACAATTTACATGTGCAACACGGGCATTGACTAAGACAAAGGTAACCTTTTTAACTAACTCAAAATTTGGTGAAACTTCAATCTTTTTCCGCTTTTCTTAACTCTGAACAATCAATAGTAACAGCTTAGACATTTTATAATTTGATTATTGTGAAGTTTCTACAAGTTGTATCCTTGCAGAAACACAAATATCAGGCAAACCAAGGTTGAGATCCGTTAAGACTTCACATATCCTAGTAAGATTCCTACTAGAAGGTGAGGGCATTCTGAACAAGGTACTCTCTGATCAGTGCTCATATTTAGTCTTCAACATTCGGACCAACCAATAGGCAGTAGTAACGATGAATTCTTCATAAGCTGCATGGACTTTCTTTTAGAACTTAGATTATCACACATGCAATAGGACTTCTATCTATATGTCCTTGAATAGGGTGATTAGCAGGGACGGATCTAGGATGTGAGTCCAAGGGGGGCGAGATGTTTATGTCTAAGGGGGGCGAATATTTCACTTCCAAGGGGGGCAAAAGC
>JAUZJE010000187.1:0-951 GCA_032886695.1 'Waltheria sp.' little leaf phytoplasma | reverse complement strand
TTTTGTTTAATCAAAGACGGGTTTAAAATAATTTTTTTAGGTAATAAATGATTTTGATAATATAAATGTAAATAAGTATCATATTATCAATGGGATCATCAATATATTCAGAAACTATCTGATAATGTTCTTGAATTTTTCCTTGATACATTTTAAAAATATACAAAGAAATTTCATTTTTATAAGAGGCAAAAGGGCCTTCTTTTATCTCTCTCTCTCTCTCTCTTTTTTTTTTTTTTTGACAGTAAACGGGCTTGGTGGCCCAATATATTGCTGCTCAAATTAAGATGATTTACATGAAATAAGATAGAGCTGAAACTCAAGGCCTCGACCCGAATACACACCATAAGTGAAACGGAAATAACAAATGTAGTTATGGGGTTCAGTCAGATTATGTTAGAATTATGGGGTTGGTTCAAAGATGTACGTACGAGCATATATGCTGACATAAAGAGAAACCTCTTTGTCTAAATTAGATGGAAAACAAGCAAATGCAGAGATTATTCAACAAGAAAAGAAGCTTAAGCATGCATTTAGTCTGAGAGAGAGAGAGCAGGCAGAAACAAGTAGCAACTGTTTTCCAGTGTGAACCCAGACGGGATCTGGTCTTTTGACCTCATTAAAGGCATATAGGTACGTACATTTCATGTTCTAGCCATAATAATTAGACATAGACTTAGTATATTTACACAAATGATAAATTAATTACCGGTGCAGTTTACTCTATAAAACCACACTCAATTCACTATTCTTTCCCATCAGAATTATATTTATTTTTTAAGTTACACTCCATTCTCTTTTCATATTCTTTCTACACCGCTTTGCACTGGCGATATCAAAAGCAGCCAACCACACATGCGAATAAGTTTTAGAACTACTTGAACCTCTCTTAAGGACCAAGCAAAACTGATTTCTCAGTTTTCCAATAAGGAATTAATGGTTTCATCAAGT
>JAUZJE010000186.1:0-953 GCA_032886695.1 'Waltheria sp.' little leaf phytoplasma | reverse complement strand
AATAACCCTAATATGATTACTCCCCATTTAATGATTTTTCTGATGATCTGAAACATGATTAATTCCTTTCGGTAATTTATAACATATCAACATTTTAACACATTTTACCTTTTGAGTTTCCCTTAAAACCATTTTCCGACCCAAGAAAATACTTTTGAAACATTATTAGTAAAGTATTTTTTTAAAGGCTGAATAGCGGCACTATAGGTTTCGCTTTGATTTTCGATCATTTCTTCTTGTTCCTCAAGTTTTTGTTTTTTTAGAATTAATTTATCTTTTTTTTCTTTTAATTCTAGTTTAGTCGCTTCATGGGCTTCTTGTTCCTCTTTAATTTGTTCTTTCAGTTTATTAATTTCATGACGGAGTTCCACGTTTTCTTCACGATATTTACTAGAAGCATTTTCTAAAGTTTTAATGGTTTTTTCAAGAGCTTGAATATAAAGACCTTGTTGCACCCATTTGTCAATTTGTTGTTCTAATTCTTCACTTAAACAATTAATTTCTTGGGCTTGGTCGTTAATGGTTTGGGTTAATTGCTTAATCTTTTGTTCTTGTTGGTAAATAGTGTCTTGATATTCCTGTTCTTTTTGGTGAAAAGCATTTGTTAATTGATGGATTTCCTGTTGCAGTGTTTGTTTTTCTTGAACTGATAGTTGTTGATTAGTAATTAATTCTTGATTTTTAGCTTCAATTAAAGATTTTTGGACTTGGAGTTGATCTTGGAGTTGTTCGGTCATTTGATTTTGAACGTTAATTTGATCAATTAATTGCTGGATTTGGTTTTCTTTTTCGATGTTAAGGGTTTTTTCTTGTTGAAGATCCATTGTTAATTGCTTAATCTTTTGGTCTTGGACCAAGATTTCTTTTTCTTTAGCACGGATTTGATCGGTTTGATAATTAATTTCCTTTTGAAATACTTGTTTTTCTTGTTCTGATAGTTTTTGATTATTTTC
>JAUZJE010000185.1:0-959 GCA_032886695.1 'Waltheria sp.' little leaf phytoplasma | reverse complement strand
AAGTTAATTAAAGTTTGATTAGTTCGAAAATAAGTTAATAAATCTTCAAGTTCTTCTTTTTCACTTTCCATCCCATAAACATCTTTAAAAGTAACTTTCTTGGCGAGATGGGGAAGGGATTTATTTTCTTTTAAACAATTTAAACGGATAGTTAAATCTTGTTTTTGTTTGTTAAAATAAAGCTTTTGGCCTTCTAAAAAAAGCTGAAAGGCATTTAAGTTTTTTAATTCAGTTTGATTGTGGCGATATTCTTTTTGCGTTTTTAAGGTTTCCAAGTTTTTTTGATTCGCTTCCACATAGTTCAGGGCTTGGGTTAATTGCGCAATTTGTTGTTGGAGGTTTTCTTGGGTTTGGAGTTGGGCTTTTTCTTGAGCTAATTTGGCTAGTTCTGCTTGTTTTTCTTGTTGATTTTGATTTAACGCTTTTCGTTGGGCGATTAAATTATCAAGAAAGGTTTGTTGCGTTTGTTGTTGGTTTTTTAATTCCGTTAATTGTTGTTCTTTGGTAGTTTTGAGGTGGGCAGGTAATTCAGGATGAGTTGTTAATTCAGTTTGCAACGTTTTAATTTTGTGAATAGTTTCCGTTAAAGTTTGCACATTTTCTTCGATTTGGTTTTTTAGTTGATGATCTTGCTGTTGAAGTGCTTGAATTTTGGCTTGTTCTAACTTGATTTGTTGTTCCAATTCTTGTGATGGCGTGGTTGAAGGTTGTTTTTTTAAGGATGGGGTTTTAGTCGGAAAGCGCGCCTTAGTTATTCCGATGATGGATAAAACTATTAAATCCAAAGTTAGTAATCCTAAAAAACTGAGATAAATTTTCTTGTTTGATGGCATGTATCAATGATCTCCTTTCTTAGGTTTTGAAAGAAAATAATAGGGTTATTTTAAAATTAAAGGTTTAACTTTTTCTTTAATTGTTTGAGAAAGTTTAAAAGTAACCACGGTTCGGGCAGGGATTTT
>JAUZJE010000184.1:0-961 GCA_032886695.1 'Waltheria sp.' little leaf phytoplasma | reverse complement strand
GTATCATTTTGTTACCAGTTAGAGCTGACTCTTTTATTATTTTCAGCTTCTTTTACTTTATCATTATGATGTTTATCTTTAAATAGAGATAAAATTCGACGGACAGGGTTGAAATGTAGGTGGAAATTAGTCAATTTGGAGTTAGAGTCAGCAACAAAAGCATAACCAAGATAATAGTCTTTATCTTCTTCGATTAAATATTTAGGACCATTATATTTCAGCATTAAACAGTTACTGTTTTTATCTTTATGGAAATGTTTTTCGATTCTGATATAAATATCTAAATAACTGTCATCTTCTGTATCAAAAATAGAATGTTCAAATTTATTGATGGGGAAATGTGTACAAGGTAGTCCTTGATCATTCCAACAGTCAAAAGGATAACGGTCTTTGATGTAACAAGCGAGATTAGAAGGTTCAGGTTGATTTTGGAGACGTTCTAATACTAATTTTTGATTTATTTTAATCAGTTCATCATGGTTTTTCATAATTTTTTGTGATAAATGATCTAATTCAGGATTGTTAGGTACCGCATTAATATCAATCATTCGCCTATTTAAATAACTTTGTAAGTTTTTTTCTTGGGCTTCTTTTTCTAATAAATCTCGTTCTTTGAATAATTGTTGGGCTTTTAGTTTTTGTTGTTCGTAATAACCAATTCCATTTAGCCCATCAAAAGTGTATTTTGCTTTAATCATTTGACATTTTTTATAATCATCATACCATTCCGCCACTGTTTCACATGTAGTTTCTTTAATACTAGGGATTTTTTGTTTTGGTAATTTAATGATGTTCATTTTGATTAAAATCAAAAAACCCATCAACAAACATAACAATAACCCTAATATGATTACTCCCCATTTAATGATTTTTCTGATGATCTGAAACATGATTAATTCCTTTCGGTAATTTATAACATATCAACATTTTAACACATTTTACCTTTTGAGTTTCCCTTAAA
>JAUZJE010000183.1:0-962 GCA_032886695.1 'Waltheria sp.' little leaf phytoplasma | reverse complement strand
ATCATATTTAATTATGTTCATGTTGCCTAATATGTACATGTATATATAATAACAAGGTATATGCATCAAATCAGCTAAGCAAGATTTGAGTAATTTCTGGTACTGGATTGGCCAAAGCAAAAACAATAGCATCTTTATTCATACTAGCAACCATATCAGAAGTTAATAAATTAGATTTAGAAACTCCAATAAAAACATCTTTGATATGATTGCATTATTTTAAGCTTTCGTTACACTTTTATGTACATATATAAATAAATATAATTATATTACAAAAATTAAATTTGGATACACAATAAAAGTATTACTAAAAAATTTATAATATATATATAGTCCAATTATATTGTAGTGTGTAGATTCTGCCATGTTAGTTATCAATTATGTATTCGGGCCTAATTATTAGCCTGAAGCAAGCAGTGACATATCAAATCAAAGTTGTCCTCCAATTTGGTTAGCATGTGTTTCATGCTGTCTTCCTTCCATTCCATGCAAAAGGCCAACATTTTTCTTAGGCTTTGTTTGGTAGGAATAAAAGAAAAGGTGAAGAAAGAAATAGGTAGAAAAATAAAAATGGAAGGAAAGAAAGCAAATTTAGATTTCTTTAATTTTGTTTGGTAGAGTGGAAGGAAAATGAAAGGACAATTAAGAATAATGAGAAATCATTTTCTAAATCATAGAACAATATAGAGCTATACTATCATCCCAATTATTTTTTGACAAACATGAGATTTAGATTCACAAAGTTAATTCTATCTGTTGATATATAATATTATTGACGGATTCTTTTCTCCCTAATTTTTTCTCTCAATTTCTCTTTATTTCATCAATTTTTGAGCTTCTTATAGCCATATGCATAGGACTCGTCGGAGTATCATCATCAGTCACCACACATACTACATCGGTTAATGTTTGGGAAAAACAATAGGTTTTTGATTAATTAAGAACTTTTCATTTTATTTTTG
>JAUZJE010000182.1:0-970 GCA_032886695.1 'Waltheria sp.' little leaf phytoplasma | reverse complement strand
TTCTCCAACGGCCTTCACCATGAGCCTTAATGTAGTCGGTGAGGATCTTGTCTTCAAGGGCAGTCCATGCTCCTCTGTTCAGCCCTTCCTTGGCACAGCAAGGGCTTCTCCCCATTTTCCCTCTGCACTTGCACTTGCAGATGCAGATACAGATATTGCCTAGCTACCACTCTTTCTCTTTCTCTGTCTCTTTACCCTTTTGATGACTTTTCCAATTTCCTAAACACTAACTAGATAGTACTGTATTCTGATATGAGTCTTTCCCTTCCACCAGGGCACAATTTATAGCTGTTCTTTTCCCACCTTCACATAAATTATTATTAATTATTAATAACATGTGACAATACTTTTTTTTATTTATTTATATGATATATATTTCTTTCTCTCTAAATTTGTTAATTCATTTTTCTACAGAAATTATTATGAAATCCAAATTAATACGCGTTAAAACGATTTTTAAAATCTCAACTCTTTCAAGAAAAAAGTATATGTACTAATCAATTAAGTGAGACGTTTTAAGTACTGCTCTATTTATTTTTTTTTTAATTTAGCACTCCCTATTTATTTAATAATTCAATTCAAATTGGGCAATAAACTATTAAAGAATAAAATTCTTATAATTTTATTTTTTTATTCATAAGACTAAATTTTGAGATTTTATTTTAAAAAAATAAGTATCCGACTACTTAAAATTAATTAATTTTAGTCCCTCTCTAAATTAGAAGGAAAAAAGAAAGTATAATTGTGCTTTGGCTTACATGTGCAAAAGGGTCCACACACTTATTCCTCCATAGAGAAGAATTTTTTTTTGTACCACTCCATAGAGAAGAATTAATTAATAAAAAAAAAAAATACTTGTTACCTTAGTATAGGCAAAATCTTCATGTACTACTAAAGATAGCGCATCAACAATTTCAGAATTTAATAAAATATCCATTTTTTTTAATTTACTTGGATAGTAATTTTCCAT
>JAUZJE010000181.1:0-972 GCA_032886695.1 'Waltheria sp.' little leaf phytoplasma | reverse complement strand
CTCAAAATATAGATTGTATTACCCTTATCCTAGGCTTTAAGAAGAATTATCCATAAGGAATAAGTTTAAGTCCACTTACACTGTTACACACCTCACCATCCTAACTGCTACCATTAGGCATTTTCTTTGAGAAAATAATTTTTTAGTTGTATTTTAGCCTTGGGTTCAAACCTCTTTCCTTGGGCTTAAACCCAAAACCTGGAAATCCAATATTGGACCCAAAACTTGGATTCATCCCACCAGAGCTTTTAAAATCAGCCACTTTTTTTTTTATCAAGCCTCTAAAATTATCTTACATTAATATCCCTATAAGAAAGGTCAAAAATATCCTTTATTAAATATGTGTAGCCATCACTATTTATTTAATGAAAAATACATTCTTAACCTTTTACCCTAATTTATTCTACCTGCCACCCTTTTTTCTCGTTTTTTCTTCTATTTCTTTCTTGGTGTTCATCCCCTCACTCTAAAAAAAAATCTGGAGTTTAAATATTTTATAATTTAAATTAGAAAAAATAGAAGAAAAAAGTGGAGATGATAATTTTGAAGATGATAAGTTGGATTTTGAAGATGATGAAGAAGTGATCTTTTGGAACTAATGATTCTTGTGTTGAGCCTTTTCACCTTTGTGATCCCATTAATTTTGGAGGTGAAAGGGTCGGCAAAAGGGAGCAGAAACGAAAGGGACCTGGAAGAGTTTCCGAGACTCCGTCTTCACCTGCTCACAAAAGGCCAAGAAAGATGAAGGCTTCAGATTTGTAATAATGGGGCAGCAAGGCAAACAAATTAACCTGAAATATGTAAAGAGTTCTCTGCACTACGGCAAAACTGAATCATGGATGTACATCCTTTACTGGCTTTGACAATTTTTGATTTATTCTTACTGATGGTAAGCTTTAAATCTTGTTCTAACCATTGTGTAACTTGGTCTTTGATACTGCGTGCCTTACTATATTCCCCCTTGACGCCAAT
>JAUZJE010000180.1:0-973 GCA_032886695.1 'Waltheria sp.' little leaf phytoplasma | reverse complement strand
CACTTACGTTCCAAATGCTTAAGGAAAAAAAAAAAAGAGAGAGAACAAAGAGACATTGAATTTGTGAAATTACTCTCATGGATATTATTATTAGCATTCAAGCAATGCACAAGAAAAATGAACAAAAAATTGGGAAGAAATACATACAAATAATAATTGAAGGTGGATGAAAAGTATGTCCAAAGCCACCTTATCTCTTCTCTTTGGTAACAAAATGAAGGAAAATAAGAATGTGAAAAATACAAACAAACATTCAAATCAAACTAAATCAATCCAACGGTCAAGAGAGAGCGGCCATGCAAGCGAAAGCAACCCCAACCACAAACCCCAACCCCATATTCCTCGAACCAGCCCCATTAGCAGAAGCCGGCTCATCTGCTGCCGACGACGAAGCCGTCGAGTTAGACCCGGACTTCTTCGTCGCCGGCGAAGGAGCAGCGGCGGGAGACTTAGTTTCGGAAAACTCAGCAGGCAACAACACCTTGTCGACTTGATAAACCGCCAAGGGTTTCTGCTGATAGAGTGCATTGTTAATCTGTGTCTCTACAACCCCACTGGAGACATTGACCTGGTTGTTTTGGGCAGTGAAGTTAAGGCCGTAAACCCCACCATCTTGGCCCGAAGCTTGGGTCCGAACCGGGTTGCTAACGAACTGAAGGTCATTGAGAGAGTAGTACTTGGGGAGGATATGGTACAAAACCAGCCTGACTTTCTGTTGATCGTCGAGATCAGTGAGTGTGCCCGGTTTGAGGTTGTTGAAGGCATTGTCGGTTGGAGCCAAGACGGTGAACCCTTCGGTGGTGCTGTTGAGCTGGTTTTGGATTTGGGTTCCGGCTTGAGTGAGGGCTAAGAGTTTAAGGAAGGTAGTGTATTCTTAAAAACCAACCATACCAAAAATTATTATAAAGTTCATCTTTAGGAGTAAAAGTAATAGGGCGAGGAAATATAGAAGCTATTATAAAAGGATCGAAAT
>JAUZJE010000179.1:0-974 GCA_032886695.1 'Waltheria sp.' little leaf phytoplasma | reverse complement strand
CGGCTTTAATCCGGTTTGCCGACGCCGTTTGCAGAAAGCTTCCCCGTTGACCAGAGGCTGTCAGTTGACCAATTGTACTTTTGTCGATTCGCACCAGTGCGTTCGTTGAGGTTATTTGTAGAGAGTCAGCGTTCAGGCCGGTGAGCGTACAGATTGCTCCATTCACAACAAGTCCCCCAATCGACGGCACGATAATGTATGCGAACGGCTTGGTAGCCAGTAGGTCATCGGTACTATTGTGCCAGTAAATACGTTCCGGCTTGTAACGAACTAGTAGCGTGTCGCCCACAGAACGGTACGTAAAAGGAACGCTGCTCTGGTCTTGACGGCGAATTGCAAACGACTTCCCAACTTGAATGCTTATGGCCGTTTGTGTACTCTTGACAGGCTGCTTATTGGCCGAATCTACTTCTACTTTCAGAACGCGGAACGGCTTGATTGTCGTTGCGGAATAGCCATAAAATGGATCGTTAAAGTCGATCTTGTCGTGTTCGGCTTTGAGGGCCACGGTAGAGCCAACCAGCGTCAACAAGCCTACCAGGAGCAGGCTGATTATTAGTTTATCACTTGTTTTCATGGTTTAGATAGGAAAGTTATCCACGTACATAGTGAATTGTTGATAGTTATCCACATTGCCATGGGTTATGTGTTAAGTAAAGGCCGCTTTGACAAACGATTCGTAGCGCTGTTCGATCTCTTTCATGTCGATGTTCAACAGATACAGCGTTCGAAAGAAAGCGGGAAGTTCTGTTTCCAGAAATTGTTCACGTCGGTACGCGACAATACGGTCCGGCGCATCGTCAGCGGCAAAATACCCGATGCCCCGCTTGTTGAAAATAATGCTTTTCATGAATTTCCAATTCAAAATCAATTAATTTCAAAAAAGAAATAAACATTTCTTGATGTAATAAAATAAATCTATAATCATTTAAATCAGAATTTTTTTGAGAAGTTAAATAATTAACTTGAAATAA
>JAUZJE010000178.1:0-984 GCA_032886695.1 'Waltheria sp.' little leaf phytoplasma | reverse complement strand
TTAGAAGTGAGAATGCCGGTGTAAGTAACGAAAAGATAGATGAGAATTCTATCCGTCGAAAACCCAAGGTTTCCAGGGGCAGGGTCGTCCGCCCTGGGTTAGTCAGGAACTAAGGCGAGGCAGAATGCTCATACATAAATTTTAATTACTACAAATTCTGACTAAATTTTTAATTTCGTCTATCAATTACCCACCCAGATTCTATTAATTCACATTTTATCATGAGCTATCTTTCTGTTATGGTACTGGAGTTAAACCAAGGAGCGTGAAACGCCATCGTTAATTGTCACTCGGCCAATTGAGTGAAGCATGTCATTTAAAGGCATTCAATTGAGATTAATATGTACGCAATAGGAAGAAGTAATTAATTAATTAATGTTAAAATAATAATTTTAAAAAAAAGAAAATGTTAAAGATAATGATAAACCAGCTAAGCTAATCGAATTGTCATAAGATGACATAAACATTGCTATGAGATAATTTCGAGAAATTACGTATTTTATTAGTGATAATGCTAGTTAGTAGTCACCGTCATTCTTTGCATGCTTGCAAATTTGAAATTATACAATTAGTTATCAATGCCTTTTATCTATGAAATTTCCATGAACAAATATGATATGGTGGTAGAGGAAAACATTTTTCACACCCGTTGAGAAATGGTTGTTATAATCCATAATATATGTTAAAGAACCCATTGGGTACCATACCCATTTGCATCAATTTCGGCACAAATTTCTCTTTTTTGCATGTATTGGCCAGTGTTCTAAACTCTGTAGAGCATTTGTAGTCGTCATCGTACTCACTGTTCGCCATTCCAACCTCTTTGGATTGAGATTCTCAGCCTACAACTTAAAATAAGGCAGCGAGTAGCTGAGAGTAGCTGAGACATGCGAATCTCAATCCAGAAAGGTTAGAATGGCGGACAATGGTAGAGCCTGGAGAGGCTGCCTCTCTGGGAAAGAAAGCAATTTTCTTTGAGTTTTT
>JAUZJE010000177.1:0-997 GCA_032886695.1 'Waltheria sp.' little leaf phytoplasma | reverse complement strand
ATTATTTTTAATATTTAAACCTACAACAGTTCCTGTTTTAACAGCATTTGTAGCCAAAGGAATATATTTGTAATCCATTAAAGGATTATATAATACATTAATACAATCACCACAAGCATACTTCAGATTGATGGAGATCATCTATTTATAGCTGGAGTAGTCTTTGGAGCCGTTTGGGTGTGATGATTTTCAAAACTAGCCGTTGCAAATGCTCCTTTCCTGTTGAGAAAATTCAAACTCAGCATTTAATGCAGTCTATATCGATATATCCAAGTATATATCGATATAGAGTCTTGTTTCCCAAATATTCAAACTTGAGTCAAAACCCGATATATCGATATAGCTTAATGTATATCGATATATGTCCCTTGATTCGAACTTTTAAACTTTCTGAATTCCCGTTATATCGATATAGACCTATCTATATCGATATAGACTCTGTGCTTCAAAATTCAATTGCATTCTGCTTCTGGATATATCGATATAGCTTACCTCTATATCGATATATGCTGCAAAACAAAGTTAGTGAACAGTAACTTATATCGATATATTCTTACACTATATCGATATGTTCTTGAGTGTAACGGTCATATATTTCAAACTTTTTAAACTTTGATTTGTCTATATCGATATAGAAAATCTTATATCGATATAGAACTGACTCGAGCAAAATCATGACCTTTCTGTTTCCATTTTATATCGATATAGATTCTGCTATATCGATATAAACCTGCATGAAGAGTTAGTGATAAATAATCTATCTCGATATAAATAGCTATATATCGATATGAACCTAGACTTAGTGAAAATGACTTTTATTCTGTTTTCAGCGTATATCGATATATTTGATCATATATAGATATAAACTTGGATGTGTGAAAACTGGGTCTTTCTGTTTCCAACATATATCGATATATATAGACATATATCGATATAAATTGATTTGTGAGAAAATGTGGAGTTTCTGTTTCCAGTTTATATCGAGATACATACATGT
>JAUZJE010000176.1:0-999 GCA_032886695.1 'Waltheria sp.' little leaf phytoplasma | reverse complement strand
ATAATGCTCCTTCGCATGCTGCTAACGAACGTGAAACTTCATATCTAAAATCGCTGTGACCCGGCGTGTCAATTAAATGCATAATATATTCTTTTTTTTGCAAATTATGTTGTTCTTCATCATCATCATCATCATCATCATCATCATCATCATTTATGAATTATGACTCATCTCCATGTGAGAAAGTTTTGTTTATTTTCTTTTTCATTGTTGGTTTTACCTTTTGGTATGGTTGGTATATGAATAACCCATGCCATTTTGCTTTACTAAAATATATAATAATTAATGCTTGTCAAATTAAGCCTACAATAACATTGGCCCCACTTGAGCATTTCCCCTTGTCTTAAGAAAAAAAAAAAAAATTGAAGCCTTATTATTCTAGTGAAAGAAAACAAACTCTTTCCCTTCGTTTGCCTTCTATTTCTTTTTTCAAGTTAAAAACCCTAAACTAGCCCCCATTGTTATACACACACATAGTCACATATATATAAAATGTTGGTAGTATAGTTTATGTATTGTATGTATGTAACTAACAAATGGATAATCCTTTGATTAATTTAATTATTTGCTTAGTTAGTATTCCTTTTTTGATTCGTTATCCACCAACAATATGAACTCTAGGAATGCCTTGGCATGGTGTTATAATGTCATCATCCACATAGAGAATAGCTAGAAATGAGTCCTTAATATGAAAATTGGTTAAGCATTGGAACCTCTTCTGTCTTTGGCAATAATCAATAGTTAGCTTCATAATTTTGGGAACACATTGGTTGAGCTTTCATATCAATGATTTGTTTTATAGAAATTTAGAAGATGCATAGTCAATATGTATACTATATTTGTATTTAATTAGCAAATATGATTCGATCATCTATATCAATGATATGACGAGAGGCATGAAAATCAATCACCTACTAACCCTACTATTACTATAGTACTATCCAATTATCTTATCTTGTATCATTGCATGACATTTTTCTTAATAATTAATGATGTTTA
>JAUZJE010000175.1:0-1000 GCA_032886695.1 'Waltheria sp.' little leaf phytoplasma | reverse complement strand
AAAAAAAATTAACTTTATTAGTGTAGAAGCTAAACCCTAATTGAATTAGCAATTGAAAGAACATAGGGCTACTTAATTCAAACGGAAAAAAAAAAAAAAATATCGGGAAGGGGGTGGGGACAGGGAGTGGGGGAAGGGAGAGATAAAAAGAAGAAGAAGAAAAAGAAAAAGAAAAAAAAGGAAAGGAAAAAATTTTATTATGAGGGCAAAAAGATAATTTTGATTGTGGGACCTATTGATTGAGGGATGGTTAGTAACACTTTGAGGGGATAGAATTACTCTTTTATTTTTTATAAATGCGTCTCAAGAAAACCATCTCTCTTGCTAAATTCGAGAATGAGATCTCGGACCAACAGCGGAAAGAAAAAGGCCCAGAGCCAATTTTAAAGCTTCATCATAAGGATGTATAATGGGCCAGTTTAAGACATTGGATTAAAGAAATTAAATGGAATAGTGGACCTTAAATTTCTTTACTTGAATAAATAATGAGTTAAATTTGAATTTGACTCTTGATAGAATTAAGATAGGCCCAATGGACTGTGACCTGCACGTCATAGCTATCTTCTATTGGGCCAGATAATGGCCCGATATTCTCTTTTCTTCTTTTCTCTTTCATGCTTAAGAAAGGATTTGAAGCCTGCTCCTTATGCGTAAGGCTTAAGCATTATACCCCAACAAATATTTTAGCCGAATCAATTGGTATATTATATGTTTTACTATTAGACATATAACACATTTGAGTTTTGAGTCCCATTTTATTGGTATTAACTTATATTTTTAACTACTATATATAATAAAAGATAGAAGGTCTTTAGCATAATTTTTTGGTATTTTAGGAAACGTAACACAAATTAATGTTAAATTAATGATTGATAGTCTTTTTTTTTGGATAAAATTGTTGTTGTGTAAGAGTTGTTGAGCAGGTTCAGTAAATTCAACATCTAAATATTTAGACATAATTCTATCTTCAGCATCAATTAAAACAACTTTTTTGTTTTGC
>JAUZJE010000174.1:0-1000 GCA_032886695.1 'Waltheria sp.' little leaf phytoplasma | reverse complement strand
CTTTCGCTTTGGGAATTTGGATTTGGACCTTGCCATTTAGGTAATTATTTGAGGTTTTCTGTTTCTCTCTTTCATATATATACATTATTATAATTAAATTTTCTCTTCTTTTTTTTTTTCATGTAGAATGTGAAACATAATAATTTTCCACTTGGCATTATCCTTTCCGATTCATAGGTATTGCCGTATTGGCAAACTTAGAATGGTGCATGAATGAATTGGGTGTGCATACTCATGCAGTTAGTATAGCTAGCAATAAGCAACAAATTACATGGTTTAGGAACATGAGGTGATGAATAAGGGTATGTTATCTCTCATTCTATTAGTTACTGTAAAAAAAACTTTACTCTAATCGTGTATTTAAATTAAATCCAAAAGAAATATACCGAAATTACTTTTTAAAATTACAATCAATCCATTATTTAAAAATACATCAAAATTGATCACTCTCACATAAACAAACAGAAGTTAAGTGTAATTTAATCACATTTTTTATCAAGTCTTTCCTCAGCTGATCTGGACCAAGATGCATTTTCTTTATAAATTTTATTTTATTTTTTTTAATTTTTAGCTCTAACGATGTTTGGTATGTTATCATTTATTGTTTTAAACTAACTCAAGTCAAGATGAATGTACATGCATTCATCTTCGACTATTTTCCAAAATGTTTCAGATATATATATATTCATGGTTGACGATGAATTAATCATCTTTTTTTTTAATAAATTGTATTTGATGAAGATGAGATGGATTCAAATACACATGCATTGAAAGAAAATTAAATTAAATAAAAAAATAAAGGTGCGTTTATCCATATAGAAATTTACAAAATCCAATCAAAATAGAAGAAATTGCTCTTTGAAAAGATGATGATGACATGATCAAATTGAAAGGAGCCAATGAACCTTTAATCAAACAACAAATTCAGCTTCTTATTCATGGTACCTAGCTGCTGTTGCTGCTGCTGCTTATCCGACGTTGACATCTTACTTTATGGGGA
>JAUZJE010000173.1:0-1003 GCA_032886695.1 'Waltheria sp.' little leaf phytoplasma | reverse complement strand
TTGCTAATAAATTATGGAATATTGGTTTTTTTATTAAAAATAATCTTTCAACAATAGCGACAGATTTTGATCAAAGTAAATTATTTTTACCAGAAAAATTCTTATCCAAAAACAAACTAACCCCACAAGCGCGAGCCAGTAAACATAAGTATGTCAAAGTTAAAGCAACATCAGTTATTGCAGACATTATACAAGAAAAATTTCAATTGCAAGGGTATTTAGAATTTTCCATCGAAAAGCAAACCACATTGTAATAAATAAGCATGTGAACTTAATCTAAAACAACGCACTACCCAGGAATTGCTCCATTGTAAGATGTATAATCCTAGATTTAAGCATAAAAAAATACAAAGAGAAAATGACAAGAAGCTTACTTTCTTGGTGATGAGCTCACATTGTGTCCCTTTACCAGAAGCGGGAGCCCCTGACATCATAATCTTCAACGGTTCTGCCTTAGCTGATGCCGAAAGCTGCCATGTGTAATTAACATTTTCATACAATATTAAGTATATCCTCAAGGATAAACGAATTCAAACCAAAATAAGTAGAAGACAAGAATCGAAAAAGAAAATTACACAAAAGTTGTATAAACCTTTGTTGTTTCTATGGAGCAATAATATCAATAGTTTCATCAAATTGTTTATAATGCATGTAAAACAAAACAAAAGATGATTGGGCTTTTCTAACATCCTTTTTATTACTTTATTGTGGAGTAAGGGAGAAAGAAACTGAATTCTATATCAGCCAAGATGGCAAGAGGATCTAATCTCACAGAAACGAGAAACTACTAATACACGGTCTAGACAATGTGCTTTCAAATGCAACATAGCCAAAACAGAAAGTGATAAGGAGTTCACCAACTTTAAGTTGAGAAATTAGACTACATCTAAATCAATGATGTAAAGGGACAAAGTACACTCCAGGCGCTAGGATTCTTACATGTCAGGCACAAGTCAATGATAAAAGCACTTGCTGGAGTAAAGTAAGGAACTAAATTTAAAAT
>JAUZJE010000172.1:0-986 GCA_032886695.1 'Waltheria sp.' little leaf phytoplasma | reverse complement strand
TAGAGTCTTTACCTGATATAATTAATTTTATTTTCTTGAGAAAATTAAATCGTGCTAATTCTCAACTTAGAGTCAAGCACCTTATCAAGTTGTTTTTCTTGCCATGAAGCACAAGCTCACAAACTATTTCTTGCAATAACACTCCTTGGTATTTACTCACAAGTATTACCCCCAATCACAGTTCTTCCTTCTAGCCTTAACGAGACCAAAAGCAGACACCAAAGATAACCTCAATTTAACTGTTGAAGGTCCCCTCTACAACCATCGCTCAAGTTGGTCAAATTCTTGTTCTGATAAATTAAGCTATAGGAGTCGCAAATTCAAAGGAATCTTTTTTGCAACCTCTTATAATATTCCACTTGCTTCCAAAAGTTCAAAATTTAATGGCAACTCCAAGGCCATTCACAATTCCTAAGGATTATCACTGACAATGGGCCAACCAAGTCTTGTTGCTCGATTTTACATACTTTAAGCTTCATCATTGGTCGACTAGACATCCCATTGCAAAAACTTCATAAGCTTCACCTCTTTTCCTTAGATGCACATTGGTATTTCAACCACGAACATCTCTACAATCGATCTATTTAATATAAAAGAATCCCAATGCAGATCATGCCATAATACATGACCACACATTTTTAAAATAAAAATACTATAATTAGATTTAAGATAATTTTTCAATTTACTTTCAATTCTAATTTGACCCTGATCCCCGATGTTGAATCCAACCAATTGAGGTTGGATTCTGCCTCATGTCGCCAATTCTGGCTTGCCATGGCTGGAACTGGCACTAGTTCGAGTTGAAATAGCTTGAACCAGCATCACCGTTGACACTAGCAGGGTCTGGCCATGGCAGGTCAAACCTGGCGAAATGAGGCCGAATTCGACCTCAATTTGGTCGAATTTGCCCTATGAGCTTGGAGAGGGTGGGGGATCAGGGGACGGGGGAGAGCAAAGAGAGAGAGTGAAAAAAAAAAAGAGAGACA
>JAUZJE010000171.1:0-1013 GCA_032886695.1 'Waltheria sp.' little leaf phytoplasma | reverse complement strand
CCTTGACTGCACCTTTTGTTATGGAAGAGATTAAGATGGCGTTGGATGGTATGCATCCGGCAAAGTCGCCAGGCCCTGATGGAATGAACGCTTGTTTCTTTCAGAAGTACTGGGGTATTGTGCAACATGGTGTGGTAGATGCGGCTTTAAAAGTGCTTAATGAGGGAGCGGATATTGGTGTCTTGAATGAAACCTTTATAGCTCTCATTCCTAAGGTGGAGAAGCCTGAAGTAATGACGCAGCTGAGACCTATTAGTTTGTGCAATATTGTGTACAAACTTGTTGCAAAGGCACTGGCGAACAGGTTGAGGGATTGTTTGGGGGAGATCATTTGCATCAACCAAAGTGCTTTTGTTATTGGCCGCTCTATTTATGATAATTCTATGGTGGCACATGAAATAGTGCACACGATGCAGCATCACAAGGGAAAAGGTGTGGGGGAGGTGGCTTTGAAGTTAGACATGAGCAAAGCTTATGATAGGGTGGAATGGATTTACCTTGAGAAGGTGATGGAAGCGTTGGGTTTTGCGACTGCGTTTAGGAAGAAAGTCATGGCATGTGTTACCTCTGTTCAATATGCTGTGTTGCTTAATGGTGCTCCTACATCTAAGTTTACCCCAGGTCGTGGTCTTCGTCAAGGAGATCCTCTCTCGCCGTATCTCTTTATTTTGTGTGTGGAGGGTTTTGCGGCACTTCTTGAGAAGGCCAAGCGAGAAGGAAAGTTGGCTGGAGTGGCAGCTTCTGAGGGGGCCCCCCGAGTGTCTCACTTATTCTTTGCCGATGATAGTCTTCTTTTTATGCAAGCTACAAAGGATGATTGTCTTGTGGTGCGGGATATTCTGAAGTGTTATGAGATGGCATCAGGACAATCTATTAATTTGGATAAGTCGGCAATATCTTATTCAATGTTCGTGAAAGTTTAGTTTCTGGTGAAACAGTTGTTGACATGATATATCAACTCCTTCTTTGATGTCATTGAATAAATAATAAATTACTTTCTTCTTTCGCCCTAT
>JAUZJE010000170.1:0-1015 GCA_032886695.1 'Waltheria sp.' little leaf phytoplasma | reverse complement strand
CTTGTCCCGCGGGTGCGCCCGAAGCTCCACCAGCGCCCCCACCTCCGGCGCGTCGTCCAACTGGATCGCCGCCCCGCCAAGGCTGACGTCGGTCGCCAGTCCGATCTGATAGGTCTCCCGCGTCCCCCGGTCGTAAGGAAAAAAAAAAGAAAAAAGAAAAAAGAAAAAATTTTTATTTTAATATTTTAAATCCATGTGGGGTTGACATTGGACCTATTGCTGCACGCCACGTGGCTCTGAGGTGTATTTAACGGCGCGTGTCTTCACTTGCGTTAAGAGTAACGGTCAGAGGACTTTGATGGTAATGGTTGAATACTTTAAGGACTGATTTGGCGATTTTAAAAAATGAGGACTTATTTCGACTTTTCTTCAAAGTTCATAGTATTTTTTAGGATTTTAGCCTTTATTGAAGGCCTTGTACCTTTTTTATGTCTAGGCGTTGATTCATTCTTCATTGAGGGAGTTTTTTTCTTTGGTCCTATTATTTGAGCCATATGCACTAGATTATTTCTTTCCAATTCCATGCACATATCCTTTTAAAAGAAAATTATTTCTCCTATCGTAGAAAAACTAAAAGCAATATTTATGTTTTTTTCTTGAAAATTGGTAAATCATTTTAAAAATAAACTAAAAGAAATATATCTTTTATCATTAGCCTTGTCAAAAACAGCTTTAATCCGTCTGGTTAATTTGTTAATCATCATTTTTTGTCAAGTTAGAGACAATTTAAGGAGCAAACAAATTTATTAATATTGTCTGGCACTTGAATATTTGGCTCAATAGTTAGTGCGTCATTCTCTCTTCATAGAGATTAGGGGTTCGAATATCATTATAACTGATGATATAATAATAGATACTTATAACTATTGTTACCTTTTTTTTTAAAAAAAAAGTAATAATCTTGTCTAACTCATAGTTTTTAAAACCGGACCGGAGATCGAACCGGCCGGGGCTATAATAAATTAATTAAAAAACATCAATTAATGTTTTTAGATAAAACTCAAAAAAATCCACA
>JAUZJE010000169.1:0-1041 GCA_032886695.1 'Waltheria sp.' little leaf phytoplasma | reverse complement strand
CTGCAGTGGACACCCGGGTCAAAGACCAAAAAAAAGATATAGGAATATTAATGTTATTTGAACTCTTTCAAACATGAGAATTTCAGTCTCTTTAGCTTCATACTAGCATTTTGTAATTCATTATTATAAGAAGGTCTATGAAAAAAGTTTTGATTTTTTATTCGGTGAAAAATCTCTTTTAGATTAAGCTTAAATATTTAAGATTAGGATTAATTAATTAAAGTTTAAGATATTATGTGGATCCCACATGAACTAAATAAAAAAAATGTCAAATTAGATCATCATTGATAAGCCTCGACTCTGATCGTCAATTTCTGTCATCAGCCATTAGCACCGGCCATTCCTCGATCTGGGCAAAATCCTTTAGGATTGTCGAATTGCTTAAGCGACATCTTATGATCGCCTTAACAATCTTGCAAGATAGCTCAATCGCTTTCGTCATCTTTAAGATCGCTCGATCGCCATCGTCATTTTTAAGATCGTCTCGACGATCTTACATAATCGCCAAATTGCTTTTATATTGCTTCAATGATCTTAAGATCGCCCAAGCAATCCTTCAAGATCGCCTTCCCACCGGAGGGAAATGGTACCTGACAATCGGTGGTTGGTCAGTGACCGTTGACCGATGGTCGGTTGACGATTGTTAACCTACCGATCATCAGCGGGCTAGCATAGCTCTTGCCTTTCAAGAGCTCCGTTCTCTATATAAACTATTGTTTCCCACTTTCACAAACTCACGTAAGCCCTATCCACTTAACATCCATTTGGGCCTATATGGCCAATTATTTGGGATTTAATTAGCTCCACTAGAAAAAAGGAAAATGCTCACAAATTCTCTAGTTAAAGCATTTGAGCATTAGGCTCACTAGTTAGTGCATCCGATCCTAAACTTAGAGTTCTAGAGTTCGAATTGATTTAATAAAATTGATTTGTAGTTTTTTTTTTTTTTTTTTTTTTTTTTAATTTAATTACATAATAAATGGTGATAATTGGAATAAATGAAAGGAAGATAATTGAGGTGTTGTGGTTGCGTGTGAATTG
>JAUZJE010000168.1:0-1049 GCA_032886695.1 'Waltheria sp.' little leaf phytoplasma | reverse complement strand
ACCTGCAAAGATGGAGGATTTGGGAATGTGATGATGAAAGGGTAGTGATGGGGTTTGAAGGGTTTGAAGAAGTGAAAGGGCAACAATGGCGTTTGAAGAAGAAGAAGAGCTTCATCAAATTGAATTTATCAATCAATCAATGTCATTCTCAACGGTCTTTTAAAAGGTACCCGCCCTTTCTCAGTTCCCTTATAAGGCGTGGATGTTGTTTTACTTTTTTGACCCTTGTGGATTTTAGAAATGACCCTCAAGTCTCCTGCTTCACTGCTTGCTATAGATGGGCTTAGAGCTGGGGATAGGAGCCAACCTGGCCCGGCCCAAAAACTTATGGGTTAAGCCTAAATGGGCTGGACTGAGTTGGCCTTGTTTGAAAGAGTAAAGAGAAAATAATAGTTTTAACCTCGAGTTAACGATCAAATCTATCCACTCACACTGCTTTTAAAATGGTTTAAATATGCAAATCAACTCCATAACATGATTTTCATCCATACTAAGGACATTGAAAATATCTATCGATTTCCTTCATTTACATTTATACACCATGAAAAGTTTGATTAAAAAAAAGAAATTAAAAATTATTAATTAAATGTAATTTTAAAGAACTCTTTCGATAAAAAATTATTGTAACTACAGCAAAAAAGTAAAAACAATAAATTAAATGCAATTTTTCAAAAAATAAAAAACAATTCAATCTCATTTGTGTTAAACATAATTCCAAACCACCCCTTATTAAATTTTTGTTGACTAAACAAATTCCTTGTTGGTTTTTTCCTCTTTTGCGGTGCTAATACCTGTCTTCTTGAGGAGTCTAAGGCAATGTCCTAATTAAGGGAAGATAAAATGATATTCTCGACCATATATACATGGCAATATTTAATTAGGTTAGGCAATTGCAGTGACTTTAGAAGTTTGAACGTACCTTTGGACTAAAATATAAGAAAATTATGATAAAAGCAAGAGCTCGTGATATGTGAAACCGTTGTTGACATAACATATCAACTCCTTCCCCGATACCATTGAATAAATAGTAAATTACTTTCTTCTTTCGC
>JAUZJE010000167.1:0-1051 GCA_032886695.1 'Waltheria sp.' little leaf phytoplasma | reverse complement strand
AATAAAATTAACTTTTTTTTCATTTTGTTATCAGGTTTTTCACTTTTTTTGGTTAACTAATAAGTGAAGAGGTAAATTATTTTGGTTTTTGTCTTGAGTAAAACTTTTATTGAAATTTAATAAGACTTTTTGGTCTGAATTTTAGTGTAACCATTGAGGATTTGGAGGTGTTCTAACACTTCCCTCAACTTAACTGACAAAACAAATTGATCACTCTCTCTGGTGTTCTGGAAACGCTGACGACCACGGATCAATCATCAAACGGGATAAACTTTTGCCATTTCCAGAGATTTTAACACAGTTTACGACTTCAGGAAGCTCTCTTGATAGCAGAAACCTGCTACTGTTTGAAAAGATTAATATGTTCATGATTCAACATTAGTTTTCAGAAACATATAAAGATATAATCCAAATATGTGACAGTTACTATAAAGAAATAATTTTCAAGTTGGTTTCTTTCTAGTAACGATATATATGCCGACAATGGATATACTGATGTATGTGTCCATATTTGATGTTTGTTTAGGTAGCTGTACTTCTTATTTTATTTGTGTTCTAACTTCTACAATCTATATGCACCAATGTAAATTACGGATTGTAAGGGTAGGATTAGGAATGAGGTTAAATGTGATTCTTCAGAGTTCAAGGCTTGTTGCTCACTGCCAGAACGTGTGAGGATCGACCCAGAGTTTGACTTAATTAGCGGCTTGTTCTATAACATGTTTAGAAATTAGAATGCAATATATTAACGTAATTAATCATTCATTAACTATGTTGAATTAAGGGCAGTCTTTTAAGTACATGCTTGGTTGCTTTGGACATTGGAGTTAAATTTAAGTCCTAATGATTTAATTTCGGCGGGCTAAAAATTCATAAGAAATCCCTAATACATTGTGAAAACAGCTGAAGGGATAAACCATCAGGGAACATCCAGATAGTGAAAGGCTGGCGAAAATCATAAGCCTGGTATCAAAACAAAACACGAGTTTAGCACTAATAATTTTGTGTCAAAAAGGGTGACCTAATAGCACCTATCGATACTTTTTACAGA
>JAUZJE010000166.1:0-1061 GCA_032886695.1 'Waltheria sp.' little leaf phytoplasma | reverse complement strand
ATGACTATTTCGTTTCATCATGCTTTTAGGCACGGCGACAAAACTTTTCAACAAGTTATGGAAGCTATCAAGAAATTAAATATTAAAAATTAAAGTATTTGTTAGAAAAAGGTTTCCAAGCAACCTCCAAAAGATAAGGGAGCTAAAACTCCAAGTTAACTTAGTGCAAATAAACTTCATTCTTTTGGATCCTCATGTTACTCTGTCCATTAGGTGCCAAATTATAGGCTTAAATGCAGTATCTCTTAGCAGCCTAAGAAGCCATATTAGATACGTATGCTTGATGCATGATTAAAGTCTCTGAGGAAGGAATCGGAAAAATGGATCTATGTTCAAAGAGCATTATATAAAAATATCTCAACAGATCCAGACCTGCTAACCTAGCATCATCCAAAGACCATTTAATGTGTTATCTACATAGACAAAAATTTTCAAAGTAGCAATTAGGTTTGACTTGCAATCCCTACAAGTTTGCTCTGGGACAAGAACTATGCAAATTCCACGTCATTCCCATCATTATATCTATCCACTTAAAGAGTTAAGATGCATCCTCCACCATTGAAGCTAATAAACAAAACACGCCTCTTCACTATCCATAAACTTCCTTCTAGTAATCTATATCTTGAGAACTCCCAACAGAAAATCATTCAAACATAGTCATCGAAATCTCCTATTTTTATACTGAAAGCACCATATAAGAATACCTCCTATTTCTAGTCGGTATCATTAATGCTACGTAGTCGTGATCAGAGTTTTCGCCAAATAAGAACGGACCATAGACTCTCAATTCTAATACCCAATTTATAGAATTTAAGATTACAGAACCTGAGCTAGTCAACAAGTACTACAAACTAAACCCAAACAGTCCAAAAATCTAAGCTACTTTTTCCAAATATAAGAGCACAACTCCAACGTCAAAGCTTGTCATTTAATCACTTTATTATAATATAATTTGAAACCCTTTCTTTAACAATAATAAAAAAAAGGATGATTTTTTTTTTAACAAAAAAAAAAAATTAAAAAAGAATCTGCAATTGTTTTTGACCGAGAAATCGAAAACC
>JAUZJE010000165.1:0-1063 GCA_032886695.1 'Waltheria sp.' little leaf phytoplasma | reverse complement strand
CTTTAGGGTAGGTTGCTTACGTGTTACTCACCCGTTCGCCACTAAAACCCGAAGGTTTCCGTTCGACTTGCATGTATTAGGCACGCCGCCAGCGTTCATCCTGAGCCAGGATCAAACTCTTCTCTTTCACTTCTGTTGATGCTATAAGTGAAAAGACCATACAATAATGCTCTATGGAAAATGCAAATATTTACCTGAGAACTATGTTTTTAATTAAGTTTTGGTACATTCAAGAATCACACGAGGCCTGTAATTTTGTTTTTCAGAGACTTTTTTCTTTCTAATAGTTCTAAGGAAAGAGGGAGATGCTTGTTCTCTACAGAATCATTGCTGGAAAGTCTAATAATTTTGTGTGAAATATGGGGTCAACTTACTAACCATAAACTGCATCTACAGATTTTATTATGAAGTTATTGTTATCATAGTTAGCTTAATCAGCCACATTTTCAATGGTTTGAAACTTGTTCTGGTGCGATATTCAATCTTGAAAATTAAGCTGATTCATTAAGTTTATAATCAAAGATCTTGATTGATGTGAACATAAAATTAGGAATTCTGGTACATATATCCCTCAATGTCTTTTAGTTATTTCCCAGTTTTTATTTTATGGGATAGGTGAACATCTTTTGTTTTAGAATATTGGCTTCTGTACACCATGCAAAATCTCATATGATGATAGCAATTTGGTGAACTATACTAATTTATTATGGGACATGGATTTCTTAGTATTAAAGTTTTCATTATACTGTTATTTGTTAGTGGATTGCTGTCTATAAAACATAATGGACGAAATTTCCCCCTTTCTTCAGATGTAGCATTAGTCACATCTTTAAGGGATGGCATGAACCTTGTCAGTTACGAGTTCGTTGCTTGCCAAGATGCAAAGAAAGGGGTTCTCATTCTCAGTGAAGTAATTACTTACTGTTTACAAGTTTTCATTGCACATTTTCCTTTTGGCTGAATGTAACTAGTTTTCACTGGCTTGATCTTCTGTAGCATAGTCAACTTATAGTTTAAAGAATATTTGTGCCAGAACTCACAACTGATGTTCACCGTGCTTTTC
>JAUZJE010000164.1:0-1066 GCA_032886695.1 'Waltheria sp.' little leaf phytoplasma | reverse complement strand
TGAACCCATGAATCCATGACCTTGTCCGGTTCAATATCCGGTCCGGTTTTAAAAATTATGGTGAAATCAATCAAATCTCTCCTACTGAGGAAATGGGCCCACATTACTTTAATTCTTGCGAATTAAAAGTCATATTTTTTCTCTAAATTTATATTATTTTTCCATCAGCATCACTCTGCTGACTGACTACTTTGCCTTTTATTCAAACACCTTACTCTGAAAGCAGAGTGAAAAAAAAAAAAAAAAAAACAAAATCCAAACTTGATTGCTTACTAAAGAAGTTCACATATCACTACTTAAGAGCTCCACTCTTCTCGTTTTCCTGAGAAAATCAGTAAGAAAACAAGAAGAAAAGAGCATCGTGGGCATTCTTAACTTCACTCACTCTGCTGTTTGGTTACCAGTCATTTTAACAAGTATGTTGTCAACAACAATGCTCCATTTTTTAGTTTGTGTTTCCTTTACTCTTTGTTTATCCAAGTTTGGGTTGTTGTTAAATTCCTTGTTCATTGATGTTGTTTGTGAAAAAGGGATGATTTTAGTTTTTGTTTAAAGGTTGATTGATGTTGTTAATTTCTTCTCTTTCATTATGTTTTAAGCTTTTATATGTGGTGTGGGTATGAAAGGACATGTCTTTACCTTTTGTGGGGATGTGTGTGTATGTCTGAATGTTAATGCATTTGCTTTTGTTGGCAGGAAGAGCAAGTTGTTCTTCAAGTTCACCTATTGCACAGTCATGGTGCCGGTTAGCATGGATATGGACATGGACATTGCTCAGACTGCTGATCCTCTCTCCTTTGCCAGAAGGTAGCTCTTTTTCATCTCTTGTTTTGATGGTTAACTGTAAATTTGGGATAAAGCTTCTTCCTTTTGTTGTTGTTGTTGTTATTGTTAGCCTTCTTTTATGTCAAGAACTAATGCAAGGAGTTTTAATGTTTTCTGCATATTAAGCGGAGGCCAAAGACAAAGAGTTAATATAGCTAAAACATTAATTTTAAAACCAAAATTTGTAGTTTGTGATGAAATTGTTTCTGCATTAGATGTAACTGTTCAAAAACAAATTTTA
>JAUZJE010000163.1:0-1067 GCA_032886695.1 'Waltheria sp.' little leaf phytoplasma | reverse complement strand
CTATTACCAACAGCCCCCGTCCAAACGGTGCGAGCGAGTTTCCCAGCACACCGCTTTCCCTAATTTATCCCTGATCTGGGTTTAACTTTGTGTCACCACTAGTTAAATGTTTATTCTTAACATTACAAAATCACAATGATGATGGACCAAAAGAAAAAAGTACATTAGTATATAGTGAATCAAAATTGCATTAACCTTTAAAATAAACATAAAAGTACAAAAACTTACTGACAAAAAAACAACCAAAGCATTTTGTATTTATGATCAGGCTTAACACCTCAATCTGATTAATCATAGTGTGATTAATAATAATGAAATAAGTAATTAAAAAAATCGAGTGGTTTAAAAAAGATTATAGTGATATGATTAATAAATTGAATGCAATTTTAAAAAGGTAATTTATTTATATATATACATAACATATTAACGCATTAACCACCAAAATTTAAATTTTCTTCAAATTATATGAAGTCGTAACGTCCAGCTTATATATATCTCTAGGCTTTATTGATTAAAGAATAAAAAGATTTTCACTTCAATTAGTTTCAAATTTAAGTTTGAAACAATAATATATGATCGATTTTCTATGGTGCTGAATTGAAGAAATTTCTTCATTTTCACCCTTAGACGGCTAATATTTTTGACCGCTATGTGGACCAACTATATCCAGATATAACCAGATAAATTAATAAATAAAAATCTTATATAGATAATATAAAATGATAAAAGACCAAGTCATTAACAAATTTAAAGGCAAATAATTAGTTAATTAACGGGGTTTGACCATCGAATTATTCTCTTTTCGATCTTATTAGCCAGCTAGCCCAAATGGTTTTTTTATTGATTGGATTTGGACAGATTTGCCATTTTTCATTACATAATTACATTTGACAAAACCCAAACGGGAAATAAATTAGCGCTAAAAGTCAAAATCATTTTAATTAGCACAAAGTCCACGCCTGGTATCGCGCGTGCAATATCGGAAACATCGTTAAAGTATATCCAATCTCCAAAACTTTGGGATAAATATAGTTCCCCATTATTTCGTGATAAATAAATTATATATG
>JAUZJE010000162.1:0-1090 GCA_032886695.1 'Waltheria sp.' little leaf phytoplasma | reverse complement strand
ACAAAGTAACACCTCTTCAAGTGTCTGGTGCAACTACTCCTACCATTTTGACTAAATAACTTCTTCACTTTTGCTTTTTTATGATTTCCAACTTTCCTTTTTCAGATTTTGTTTTAAAACAGCCCACAGATAAATAAATTATAGATATAATTATTCCTAATTACATGATCCAAACAAAGTTCCACCCTAAGAAATTAAATAAAAAGGTGAAAACATCAGCATCATCAAATTGGAATCCTTCTTGTACAAATGATTCTCTACCTTTTTTACACCACTTGCTCTATCAATTAACATCTTTGTCTAGTAGGTTTAGAGAATATATCTTTAAGTAAAGAATCTCTCCATATGCCTAGCTATATCTATGAATTATGAAACCCTATGTATGTTCATCCCCCCATCATCATCATCACCATTGAGAAAAATGGGAAAAATTAACATATATAAACTAAATTTTACATAGCCAACTCATTTTAATTACCAATTAAATGTGAGCAACACCCTTCTAGATAGATCATTGAACATGCCTATATTCATCACATTTTTGCCTTACATATGTCAACATGCATCATTATATATAAATGTGACATTTATATACGTATACAGCCAGCAAACCCTTGGGGAAGATGTGGAATAGAAAACCTTATCCTTGTCCTTGGAAAACTAAGTTGTACTTACCTATCTATCTCTGCCCTACTCATGATAACCATCATGACTTCCACCAACGCAAGTAACTTAAAATTAAAAAAATGGGATTGAATTGCACTTTTGTATATATATTTGCTTATTTTAGCAATCCATGATTATCAATGTCGTTACATTTTATCATCATCATTTGATTAGTTTAATGATGGCTATAGAAATTGATAAGAAAAGAAAATTGTGGGCCGACAATGGAATCTAAGAGGCTAATTAGATGGATGAAAAGAACCGGTTAAAAAGAATGAGCGGCAGACCAGTTAGGCCACACCAATGTAAGCATAACGTTTACCAGTATCTCCTGGAATACCAATCACTAAAACTTCTTTAGCTCCACTGTTATCTGAAACTTTTAAACGTGTATTAACTTGAATCATAAATCAGACACCTTTGT
>JAUZJE010000161.1:0-1093 GCA_032886695.1 'Waltheria sp.' little leaf phytoplasma | reverse complement strand
TAAGCTCAATACCATGTTTTTAGTTTATTATCAATGTTATCAATATTTTTTTTTATATAAGGAAGTCAACTTAAAATCTGAAAGATACAAATGAAGCGAGATATGGATTTAAAAGATAAGATAGTCAGTATCGGATATTATCATGGTAAAAAAAAGAGAAAATTGAATAGATTTCATTTATATCTTTTTTATGAAACTATCTTTGCATATGTCATAATTGATATTTTAAACAAAATTAATTTTTTTAAAAAAATTCAATTATAACCTTTAAACTAATATTTCAAACTTACATTACAAAATAAAATTATTTAATAATATCTTTCAAAAGAGAATAGTGCGCATAGCGCACTGGGTAATCCTAGTATATTAAAAAAACACCGCTGACTCAAATTTGAAGATATAGAAGCTATCCACGTGTAATTCAATGAAAAACATTTAATTTTCTGTTTTTCCATTCTGAATAGAGAATTTTTTGTATGAGTCCAATTTTAAACCCATTTCACATCCAATAAGAAAAAGTTAAAATTTTCTCTCTATTAGGTTATTTTCAGTTTATAAAAGAAGAAATAAGATTTGGGGATTTAAAAAAAAAAAAAAAAGTGAGAGGATGCCGCCGCCTCAAACAATTCAAGGCCGTTCGGCCTTTATGTGGGTGGGTTGTTTTGAGGGGGAGAGGAATGGGGGTGGAGGAAAAGAAAGAGGAAAAAAAAAAAGAACAGATAAAAGGAAAAGGAAAGGAAGAAAGGTCGTGGTGGTTGTTGTCTGGGGAGGGGGAAGGTGAAGAGGGAGAAGATGGAGAAAAATAAGGATAAAAGAAAGGAAGAAGGGTTGTGGTGGTTGTTGGCTGGAGTGCGGAAGGTGAAGTGGAAGAAGATGGAGAAAAATAAGGATAAAAGATATAACAAATTTAAATTTATATATAATTTTTAAAATATGTATAAAACTTTAAAGGATACAAGAAATGATAATTTAAGTAAATATCTTAAATTTGAAAGAAAAATATTTTATAATAAATTATATTTATTTTTATACTTGACCATCCAGACTTTTATTTCTGAATTAGTAAATTTAATTACTTAGTTTTAGGATTCTC
>JAUZJE010000160.1:0-1107 GCA_032886695.1 'Waltheria sp.' little leaf phytoplasma | reverse complement strand
GAAACATAATGGACAAAAGGTCAAGAATAAACATTTAACTAGTGGTGACACAAAGTTAAACCCGGAACAGGGATAAATTAGGGAAAGCGGTGTGCTGGGAAACTTGCTCGCACCGTTTGGACGGGGAAGTGGGATGGAATGGAGTGGGATGGAAAAATATTGTCATCCCATTGTTTGGATATGTTAGGATGGAATGGAAAATATTTGCCATTCCATTGTTTGGAAATGCAATGGAATGGTAGACAATTAAAGAGTTTATATTACAATTATACCCTTTAGTCCAAATGAGTAGAGATTTTTTTCTTATTGACAATAAGGTTAAATATGTAATTATATCAAATTTGCCATTCCATTCCATTGCTTTCCTCCCAATTTGGGGGAGAGAGTTTGCCACAAAATGGATGGAATGGATACCATCATTTATAATGCAATCCAAACAATGGAAACCCTTTCCATTCCATTCCTTTCCATCAATCCAAACACAACTTAAGAGAGGCTCAACTGTAAGTAGTGCACCACTTTTAAGCTTGATAATCATATAATAATTTGAAAGCTCGACAGTTAATTAAAAAATTAGCATGTTGGGACAAATCATAATTAGTATATTTTATATATGCCGGTGGGTAACTTTTTATTCTTCTTGTAACATCTTTAAAAGAAAAAAGTAAAATGAGTTTTCTTTTCATTTTTTTAATAAAAGCAGAAAATGACCTTAAAAAAAAAGGAATGTTAAGTGCATCATTACAGAGGGAGAAGCAAATAAATTAATAATAATCCTATAGGTTAAAGGCAGTAGAAACAAAATACAATTATGATTCATTGTCTTGGTTGAGAGAGAGGAAAAGACAAGACTTCAGAGTATGTTTGAGAGAGCAGTGAAATTTCAGTGATAAAATTAGGTATTCTTTTTCTAATAGCTAATTATTAATTTAGCCAAAAATTTTACTTTTACCATAATTAATTTTTAAACTATTTATATATATATATATTGCAACTTGAAGCCTTTTTTGTGTGGGACAAACAGTAAGCATGTACCCTAGTAGTTGTTTCTTATAGGGAGAACCGACAAGTACTAATTATCAGTTTTCCTTGAGACTTAAAATTGGC
>JAUZJE010000159.1:0-1107 GCA_032886695.1 'Waltheria sp.' little leaf phytoplasma | reverse complement strand
ATCTAAGCAGATTTCTAGCTTCAAACACCCAAAACAAACACCAAATCCTAGGGAATGGATTGTTACCTTTAAACCGGCCAAATGCATGCATAACAAATCTATATAAATATATAAAGCCAAGGAATGAGAGGATTCCAAAGCTTCTTCAAATGCAAGATAAATCAAAAACTTAAAATTCTAAAAAATTAGATAAATAAAAAATATTACACTTTCTCAAAAACAAACAACATCAATCTAGGATTTGGTGTTTGTTTTGGGTGTTTGAAGCTAGGCTTGAGGGGAGTGGATTGTTACCTTTAAACCGGCCAAAAACCCCTAATTCTTCAAATCCGAAAATCGAGCTTCACACCTTCAATCCTCTTTTTCACCCACTTCGGCTTTGATTCGAGCTTCGGGCAAGAAGGACAGCTTGTTCTACTCGTCCTAAGCTTTCCGTAGACACCAAATTTGCTTCGATCCGAGCACTTTCATTTTTGGGTCAAATTTTTTGAGTTTGGAGGAAAATGAGAAAATTTTTCTAACTCCTCCTTTTATACTCAAAGGGTTCCCGGGCCATTTGGTCCGAAAATCAACCCGATTCATGCACGACCCATTCCAACTCAATCCGACATCCATCTGGACTCGTCAAACCACTTCCGAGTCAAACTGGGGAATTTATGGTCAACTGTGCAAAATGACCAAAATGCCCCTGGGGTAGGAGTACGGGTCCCACAACAACCATTCGGCATCTTGTG
This sequence comes from 'Waltheria sp.' little leaf phytoplasma, assembly GCA_032886695.1. GTDB lineage: Bacteria > Bacillota_I > Bacilli_A > Acholeplasmatales > Acholeplasmataceae > Phytoplasma. Next base: position 373 of record JAUZJE010000159.1, on the reverse strand, counting down.
GCCGAATGTCGTGTCATGTGTTCGGCAACACTTAGCCGAATTGTGCTGTTTCTGTACGGTATTGCAAGGCCGAACGGCTCGGGCACCCTACTTAGAACTTCGTACAATGCATGCATAACAAATATTTGATAACTTAATTGTTTATACAATGCATGCATGCATAACAAATCTATATAAATATATAAAGCCAAGGAATGAGAGGATTCCAAAGCTTCTTCAAATGCAAGATAAATCAAAAACTTAAAATTCTAAAAAATTAGTGGAACAATAATATGTTTCAAATAACCTTCAATTTCAGCATCTTTTAAATGCCCAATATAGATTTCTTTACTAAAACGACTACGTAAAGCAGGGTCAATTTTAGAAAGATTGT
>JAUZJE010000158.1:0-1112 GCA_032886695.1 'Waltheria sp.' little leaf phytoplasma | reverse complement strand
TGTTTAGATAAAATAAAATCAGATATCAAAAATAAGAGTAAAGTTATTTTATTATCTCCTCAAGGAAATTTATTAACTCAATTTAAAGCAAATCAATATATTAATGTTTTTTCAAATAAATCTGTACTAATATAAAATCTGAGTTTTTATTTTTAAGTTAAAAATCTTATCCTTTTTATTGTAGAGGAATACAAAAAAATATAAGGAGTGGTTTGGCTGAAATGGGTTCAAACAAACTGAAATTTAGTAAATAGGCCAACACAAAGCCATCCTTTAGTAAATAGGCTCGTGTGGGACCCAATAACAGTAGAAAGCAATTTCAGTAATATTATATTGGAGGAAGGCACGTGGGCGATTTGACAAATTAAAAGAATATATTATATTTGAATAAAAAAAAGGGAGGAAAAGAGAGGGAGCAGGGGGCCAGGGGTATAATCGAAAATTTCTTATACTCCAACTATTGTATTTAGTGCTGATGTTATGGCGGGGGACCCACCTACATTCCTTCCCAACATGTAACATAGGCGATTTTTTGAATCGCTTTAATTTAATAATAATTATCATTTTATTTTATTGATATAGAGTTTTAGCTACCTTAATACACGTTATGAGATACTTTAAAATAATTAAAACAAGATCTTAATAAAGAAAAAATACTATATATGAATACACATTGTAAGATACTTAAAAATAATTAAAACAACTTAAGATTTTAATAAAGAAAAAAATACTATATATATAAATTTGAAAGCTAGCATATATATACTAATTTATCTATATTTAGTGCATTTAACTAATCCTAAACCCCCTACACTCTTAATGGCACATCAAGAATTATGATGAATTATATGAATACAGATTATAGGAAAAAAATTGCACAAAATATTTATTTAAGGCAGTAAATAGGCTAAGAAAATTTAAATTGGCCAAAAGAAAACATAAAGATTGTTTTCTTTTACACACGAGCGATTTAATCAATCACCTTCATCTCCTACACTCTTTGATTTGAATCGCTCTTATCGCCTATTAGTTTAAATCAATTAAATGATTAATTCCACCGAAGGAAAATATCGAGTGCAGGTTACGGCCTCGGGCAAGCCGATTTCGTCGTA
>JAUZJE010000157.1:0-1116 GCA_032886695.1 'Waltheria sp.' little leaf phytoplasma | reverse complement strand
TAATTCCAAATTGAGAAAACGAAATTCCCAAAGTTTTTTCTCCCAAATCTAAACCTAAAAAATTTTCTTTTTGATATCTGTTCTCCAGAGCTTTCATGGCTCTCTTTACCTACCCATCACCAGGTGAGGAACCCTCTTAATTTCCTTCACCTACCAACCTTTATCCCCCCTCACCACCATACCCACCACCATTAATTCCACCCATAGCCATAACTCTCCGATGTACTTTTAAAACTTAACCCAGTTCATTTATTTCTTATTTTCCACTACAACGTCCAACCCCACCGCAACAAATACCCATGTTCTTTTACTGCCTTTGCTTCAAAATACCCAATTATTCCTATAGCCCTTTCCTTTTCCCACTTTTTCTCTCAAAACGCCATCCTCTACTCTAGCTTCACTTTCTGCCTCCTGCACTTTCCATTCTCCCCTGTTTCTTCTCCCTTTCCCTCACACTTATCCTCTTCATCATAATGGCTACTAATATCCCCACCCTAGAACCGCCAGACAACGCTAATGAGGAGGTGACTTCTTACCTCGATCTTCTTGAGCTCAAGACAAATGAGGAAATGGATAAGAAGGTCAAGAAACACTCTTTAGTCGGCAGGCTAATATGTGATAGACAGGTACGGGTCGGCCCGGTTAGAGCAATTTTATCAAAGGCGTGGCCTCTGTCAAACGAGCTGGAAGTTCTGGATCTGGAGAGGAACACGTTCTGGTTCATCTTCAAAAGTGCTTTAGAAAAGAGAAAGGTTTTGGCACAAGGGCCATGGTCCATAATGGGTCATCATTTGGTGTTGAAGGATTGGCCTCCTGATAAGTCTTTTGATGAAATTGATTTCAGTACAACTGAGTTTTGGGTCCAAGTACACAATCTACCACCCAACAAAAAATCTGAGGAAAACCTTTTCAGAATTGGCTCTCTCTTTAAAGGTACTGTATCTCTAGACTTCAAAGAAAGTTCAGAGGCTAGCTGGAACGTCTTTGAAAGAGTGAAGGTGGTGTTGGATGTGGAACAACCTCTAAAGTCGGGCTTTCTGTTACCAAGAGAGAATGACAGACCGGTGAAAATCTCTTTCAAATATGAGCGTTTGCCTGATTTTTGTTATTCTTGTG
>JAUZJE010000156.1:0-1119 GCA_032886695.1 'Waltheria sp.' little leaf phytoplasma | reverse complement strand
CAAAGATGTTATTTTGGATGCTTCTTATTTGTGGACATGTCAAAATCTTCTTACATTTGCAACATTTTCTTAAAACTAATTGAAATATTTTCTCAGATTTCTTTTCCATGATTGTGTTTAGCACAGCCTAAGATAAATATTCCTATGCTATTTTATGTAGTAAAAGGATAATGATTCCCTTTGATTTCCCAATAGGTCAGGTCAACACTCAACAAAGTTTTTCTTAACGATGGACCAGAATTAGTCATAAAATTTCCATCCTAGCAGAATGATTAATTAGGAGACAAAATGTTATGTAAGGAATCAAATCATACAAGTAATTTGGATTCAGAGTTGCTTTAAAGTTATAAAGTCTTCTTTTACATTCTTTTCTTATGACATTATTACAGCAATTGAAACAAAGACTGGGATTGATTCCATTTGCTACAATATGACCCATTTTCTACAAAGACTGCTTACTTGGACAAGATTGATCATTAACCACCGGTTATGATTGATATACCAACAAGTTTAATGCCAGTTAGTCCTAACTCAAGTGAAAGGTGAGATAATAATAATAATAATAATAAGTTTAAGTCATTTGAACATGTTAAGTAATGAAGCACAGGATAAAGCAGAGAAGATAGATGGTAAAGTCAATTGCAGATGGTCCCAATGAAGTATTAGTGTATTACATTGAAGTCTTAGGGTTCTCCACCTTCTATTGATCTTAGCCAATAAATTAAAGCAGAAATAAATAAAGAATAGAAGCAGCTCCATAAATTATGCAGGGAAGTTGGGAAGTGAAGAAAATAACTTAATTTACTTACTACAAAAATATAATATACCTACCTACCTTCCAATTTCATGTTCACAGTGGATAGTTAGTAAAATGTTGGGCTAATTGTGCTTCATTTTATATGCTTTTTTTAAACCATACTCATTTCACTATGCAAAACAAAACGCACTAGAGCTAGCTAATCGCATTGGCAATATACTAAACGAAATCTTAAAATGTAGAAGTTCTTCAAACTGATTAAGATGTTTTGCCTAAACTTCTAAAGATGAATTTCCAGTGATAGTACCAATAGCCAGGGCAGATAAACCCTGAAAGGAGATGGTTGGTTTAGTAAACGAAAG
>JAUZJE010000155.1:0-1125 GCA_032886695.1 'Waltheria sp.' little leaf phytoplasma | reverse complement strand
ATAAAATTGTTGAATGGAAATGAAATGAGCTGAAGTTCAAAAAAATGAAATTGAAATGAGCAGATAACATATACCTTTATATATAAGGGAGATTGCAATCTAAACTCTAGTATTCAACCCCCCGCCGCCTGCCATTCCCAACGATAACCCTCCAATTGCCACTCCCAGCGACAACCCACCTCCACCGCGGCCTGCAATTCCCAGCAGCAACCCACCGTCGTAGGCCATTTCCCCTAACAACACCGGTCATTTGTTTTGTTCTATCAACTCCCGATACACGGAAGGGCAGCTTCAAAAACACATTCGTGAGTACTGTACATTTCCAGATATTCTTGATAAAATATCCGCATAAAAGGGAACGGATTCTTCACATTTCTGGAACACCGCCCGTTATCTGTTTGCCCAAAGCCAAACACTCCAGCCTGTACGTGACCATTATTTTTTTTTTATTTTTTAATTAATTTTTTGCAATAATACAAAGAAAAGAATTTTTTTATTTTTTTATATATTTTTTGTTTGAATTTGATGATGTAAATAACTGAGAAGTGAGAACCAAAATGGTAACAAATTTCTAAATATGGAAATTGAGTTTGAGTATTGACCCTTGACTTGGTAGGGACGCATGGACGACTCTCATCACTCTCACTTCGAGAACAAAGCAGAAAAAGCAAGAAAACCCCGCCGCCTCTCTCAAACAATGGCTCTCCTACACGTGGACGGCTACGATGACACAGCTGTCCCGGATCAACGGCAGAAAACCCGTCGACTTCGATTTTCCCGCACTCACGGCGACGTTTCCTCGTGGAAGCCATGAAGCACCTCCTTTTTGCACATGCTTCGTATGTTGACGGAAAATAAAGAAAAAGTCCGCATTCAAATATCACTCTCTAGTCTCTCTCAACCGTCCGATCATATTTGATCGTTTCATCGCCGTTAAACTTGACCCTTGGGCCTCGCTAAGGTAGTGTTTGGATTGATGGAATGTGGTGGAATGGAATAAAAAAAAATGTTTTAAAAAAATGTTGCACTACATAATTACGAACACTATTTAAAGCTAAAGCGATAATTAAAGATAAAAAAATAGATATTGGTACACAAATAATTACTAGAAGAAGAGTATTTCGT
>JAUZJE010000154.1:0-1125 GCA_032886695.1 'Waltheria sp.' little leaf phytoplasma | reverse complement strand
CCTCTCAAAAAAAGAGGATACTTCCCTAAAGAATTAAGGTAGAAATTTAGGGTAACTTGGAGAATCCTAAAACTAAGTAATTAAATTTACTAATTCAGAAATAAAAGTCTGGATGGTCAAGGATAATAGCTCTAAGTAAGAGAGGGAAAAAAAAAGTTTGGGAAAAATGGGGGTGTTGATTGAGGAAGGATATTCAGCTTCTTTATATATATATATATATATAAAAGAGTTGAAATGCTCGGTCTCTTTTTACATGTAGCTTTTTCCCATTCATGGGACAAGAGGTTGGACCAAGGTTTCAGATATGCCAAAAAATGTTGTATATTTGCATCAAACCTTTAATTTATACAGTTTGATAATTAGATTATTAGATTCTATATATATAGATATAGATATGTAATGTAACACTTTAAAAAATGTTGTTTGGTTTGAAGGGAATGTGAAAGCAGCCGTAAAGGTGGAGCCAAAAATCCTTCCAACTTGCTGCTTGCTAGCTGCTGTACTTGGCTGCCTCGTGTGCACATATACATACATACATACACCTTTTCAAAGCTAGCTAGCGATATATATTAAATCTTCATGAAGTTAGTTGCTAGCTTAATTGCTATCTACACACCTTTTCAAGCGTCACGTTTGGTTCACGAAATATAGTATAAAAATGGATATCATATAGTATAAAAACGGATATCATATATAAATTATTGCAAACCAATTACACTAATTTTTAATTTCTACAACAGTATATGATGATGGTGAGTTTTCTCAAACATAATTTGCTTGAGTTACAAGTTATATATAGGCTATTTCCATCTAGTATCAAATGGAAATATTATGCAATCAAGTTTTCTTATTTTAGGAATTTCTATAATTGCAATCAAGTAATTAGAATAATTAGTTAGAATTCAAGACTACTTGTCTTATTTGTTTATTCTTAGGATGAAAGGATGTGGGCTTGATTTCTTTTTCTAAAGGGTAGAAAGAGTTCAAATATAATTCTTAATAAGAATTTGAAGTCTCAAAAACTCTGTTTTCTTCCAACCAAGTCCATAAACCTCATGGGCGAGGATCCATGATTCATGCATTAATAAGATTGTCACGATTTAACTATTTTTGGAATTATGCTTA
>JAUZJE010000153.1:0-1126 GCA_032886695.1 'Waltheria sp.' little leaf phytoplasma | reverse complement strand
ATTTTGTTCTAGGGCGTGGATCCTGGCTTAGTGTTGGTAAATTAATTGATGGTTATCTTGAAGAAATTGCGCGTGACCCAAATTTTTCGCTTGCCAGTTTCATCAACTTGTCTCAGTCTATCCCTGACTTTGCTAGGCCAGTTCATGATGGACTATATAAAGCCATTGACATGTATCTGAAGGTAAGCTTTCCGCTTATTCATGCAAATTCCATTGATCTTCTTAAATTCTAGAATTATAAATCCGTTCTTATAAATGCATGCATAAATGCTGCTAACTTTATTTTCTGATGCCCATTTGAGTTTTCTGTTGTGGTTGCGTCCGAGGTACATATAAGGTCACTTCCAAGCAACCACTGGACAAGTTGTACCATCATTTATGACTCTGAGACAGCAGCTTAGTCTTGCACGTCTTTGCAAGATCTGTAATGTTATCCAACTGCTTTAGCAGTAGTGTACAACTTTAGTTTAATCATGTAGAAATGATGGAGGGATGGGTAGATAGGGCAGATTTGTATCAATTCTTATGAACCTTGAGACCATAGGTTGCCTATCTACTCTCGTGAAAGGTACCCTAGGTTGCCTATTACCTTGTTTGATATTAAAAATTGAAATCTTGCTAATTATTTTGCCGAAGATTTGCTCCGAAGTTGCAGACAATATATGAAGCTGAGGCTGAGGCCCATCCTGCAAAGGGGAAGGTTTGCAGTCAATAACCGTTTTCTCTTCCCTACTCTGGAGTTTGGGATTGTGAATGCTCTCTGGCTGCAGGTTTGTTCACAAGTTTTTAATAAGCAACTAGGGTGAAACAATTAAGTCAACTTGAATATAGGACATTTGAGTTGGTGAGTTTACTGCCTGTTTCTTGATTCATAGCAAAGGGTGAAATGAGATTAAAAGGAAAGTCAACAAGCTGATTCGGGGCATGGAATTTAGAACAAGATTGCTTGAGAAAGGGCATAGTCTCTTATTTATAGTACATCTTGAGCTTCTAAAAATTCTTTTCTGCAGCACCAAAAAGATTTTCAATCACGGCGTTATCATGTGGGGCGGCTTTACGAGACATGCTGATTAAAAACCCTTTTTTAGTTAAAACTTTTTGTACTTTTAGAGATTGATAAACTTTG
>JAUZJE010000152.1:0-1127 GCA_032886695.1 'Waltheria sp.' little leaf phytoplasma | reverse complement strand
TCTTACACGTCAAAAATGCCAGCGGTGCCAGTAGTTCCTGAGTTCCAAACAAGGTCCCAGTACCTAAATGTTACATACCAAAAACATAGGCCAAATTAAGTGCTTAAAATCACCGCCAAGAATATATTCTAAAACAAAATGAAGGAAATTAATAAACTAATAAATGCAATATATATATATATATACCCTCTATTAGATTCTTCATTTAGAACTTCAAGCAAATTGTCAATATTGTTGTATCGAATGCCGGTCACAATTCCATCAGGATTCGATAATGTCAGTTGGAGTATTCCATTATCAATCATCACCTGCAAACACAAGCATTGCATGAAGATGGAGAAAAAAAGAAAAAGAGAAAAAAAAGGGTTGGGAAAAAAATACATGAGTATCTTGAATATAGAGTTGCACCCCAATAGGCGACATGGTTTTGAAAATGTTTTTTTTTGTTTTTTGGTTGAGGACTAGATTGTGTCAGAGGGCCATGAAGATTGTGAGAAACCTATGTTGATCAGACAAGTTTAGGAGTTTAAAAAGGTATAGTTTCCTTTGAACTGGAGACAAAGCATTCTTTTGTTCTGAATTCTTAATGTGTTTATGATCTATCTTCTTCAACAATCTCTTAACTTGGTCGCCACCAACAGTTTGGTGCCATTAAGATAAATAAGCGTGCAAGAGTCGCTATGCCTATGCCTATGTAGAGCAGTCAATTTCGACATGCTTATCTAGTAACTAGGGGTGCTAATTATTATTATATTATAATTATTATATAATCGAGTTAGTTATAATGTGTAACAAAAGTCAAAAGCCGACCAAAGCCAAACGCCGTGTTCAGGCCATTACCAGCAGCAAAGACGACTTCTCCAGCTTTGGATTGTACAGAGCTCATTGTTAACATTAGAGTCGAGGGGATTCATAAGCAGAGCAATGTTAAAGTGCAGAGGTTTATTAGGACTTCTCATCTCTATACTAGCCTTTGTAATTGAGAGCTTTGAATGTGATTGAATTCATCGATTACCAAAAATCGTAGAAGAAATTTTATATTCTGCTATGGAAGATTATGCTTTAGATATTGTCATTGGTAAAGATTATGACAGAAGAACTATTCGAATTAATTTAGCAGCTTTTTC
>JAUZJE010000151.1:0-1143 GCA_032886695.1 'Waltheria sp.' little leaf phytoplasma | reverse complement strand
AATAATAAGTTTATTAAGATTATTTTTCAAATAATTGATTTTAATATTGGACCAACTTTATTAGATTTGCAAATGTGTCAAAAATTTATTAAATATAAAATTCCTATATTTGTAGTGAAATTATTATTCAAAGGTTTTGCAATACCCACTTATTAGGTACTTTAATACTTTAAACAGGAAGGATATCTGCAAGTACCTATTTATAGCTAGGTACCCATTAACACTCCTATATTGTACCTCCATACCCAATCCCTTAAACTTAGAGTTATCAAAGCGATAAACCGTCCCACCCATCACGGGTTATAAGAAAAAAATGAATGGGGTGAGTTAGCTTGTTTTTTATATAGGGCTGAAAAACTATTGAATATAATACATAATATATATTATATTTTAGCGGGTTGATCCCTTTAACCCGCAAGTTAACCCGTCTTAACCTGAAGGTTAGGCGGATGAGTTAAAATCCCTACCTTCAAAATGGGTTGAGCCCGTTTTGACATCCCTAAATTCTCAACCCATTCTGTAAATAATAAAAAAAAAAACGAAAAAATGGGTCAACCTGACCAGTTGAGCCCGTTTTGACATCCCTAATTGATTCCTACCCCTTCCTCTCTCTCCCATCCCTCCAAATGTGGATTAATTTGACCATATTTTAAGTTACGTCATGAAACAATTTCAATCACAATTAATCATATTTCATGTATAGTTACGGTAATTCATTTAAGGTCCAACTAACTTATTTAACTAATCTTGTTTACATGTTAACTTGTTTAGGATCCTATTAATTCATTTATTAAATTTATAAAAATTCTCAAAACAATACTTTGTAAATTTTACAATTCATTTGAAAAAGTTAATTAATTTAATTTATAAGTGAGTTCTTCCACTACTTTCTCAATTTAATTTCGTAAAGTAAAAGTTGAATTATATTTACATTATTTTTTTTACAATGTTAAATTATGTTATATATAGCACACATTTGAAAATAATGATTAATGAATATAAAATAAAATATATAAAAAGAGTTAAAAGACCAACACATATCTCTAATATCAAATATGTTTTCCAAAAATTACTTTTTTAAGATTTAAAAAATCTTAAAAAACATAATGAAAAAATGAAATCAATTCAATGAACTTAATTATC
>JAUZJE010000150.1:0-1147 GCA_032886695.1 'Waltheria sp.' little leaf phytoplasma | reverse complement strand
ATAAAAATACTACAATTAGAATTAGAATTTTCTTTTTCTTGAATTTGCATTATAGGTTTTAAAAATTGTAATTTTGTCATGTCAATATCCTTTTTATCCACGAGGACGTTTACGAGGTCTACAACCTTGAAAGCCATTAGATTCAGGTTCAAAGGGCGGGCTTGATATGGTCCGTTGGATTCGTTTACTGCTCTAGGCTAGGGTCAACGTTGGACTAAATCCGGGCCGCTAGATGGGTCTAAGTAAACAAATCAGAAGGCTGAGAATGGAAGAGGCAAAACGGTGAGTTTTTGGCTAAGGGCACAGATGACTTTTCTACGATCAAAGTATAAATACTAAAATTCAAACCCTAATTTCAGTTTTGCCATTTTCACTCTCTCACCGCCTCTCTCTTCTTTTCTAACTTCCCTTCATCTTCTTCCTAGACCAAAACCAGAGACCGGAAAACTCAAAGCTTCAAACACCAACCCAGGAACCGCCATGGCTGCCGCCACCGGCGGCGGCGACCACCGCCGTTCTCCGGCGATACCCAAAACTAAACCGACTGAAACAAAGCCCCCAACCTCCTGAGTCCAAATCCCAAAACCAATTTTCCAAAATCCTCCTCAATCGAGCCAAATCTAAGCTCGAAGATTGGCCGGAAACCCGATTCCGGCGAAGCTTTTCCCGATGGCGGTGGCAGACACCGTTGCCACCACCTGAAAGCCCTCGCACTCCCGAACAAAACCCTTAAAACCAATTCACGAAAATCCCTGTCGATTTGCCCGATTTCTAGCCTAAAGCTTCGGACCCTAACTCCGGCGGCCGGCGAACGGTGGCGGTGATCGACACCGCCACCATCGATCGACTCCTCTCCTCTTCCTCGACCTAAACCCCAAAGCCGATTATCTAAAATCTCAAACACCTCTCTCGACTTTCCCTTTTAACTTCGGCCGAAACCCTAGGTAGGTCGTAGGCCCGATTCAGGCGACGGTGGCCGACACCGCCGCCGTCGTTCGACCCCTCTCACCTTCCTCAAACAAATCAAACCAATGGCCATTTCTCTCTGCCTACCCGAGTCCAGAATCCCAAGTTAAGTCCCCTTCTCATTTTGTTACTTGCTTGATTTTATTAATACTCTTATTTCATTCTTATTTCATTTTTATTA
>JAUZJE010000149.1:0-1149 GCA_032886695.1 'Waltheria sp.' little leaf phytoplasma | reverse complement strand
ATTAGATTCTGACACATAAACATATACCCTACAACAAATCATAAATTTACCCTCCAAACAAAATTGTTATAACGTGTGGCTAAACTTAATTGGAGGGACAGTAAGGAGACAGAAAATTTGGGGACAGGTGATTTAAAGTCAAATTAATAATATATTTTTTAAAAAATATATAAGAAAATGAACCGAACGTGCCCTAAATGGTATAAACTCTAACCAATGAATGAAAATCTTCTAATTCTTTCGTGTAAAGATATTTTGGTCAAACTGAAAAAAAGAAAAATCATTATTTTGATTTCGAACACTATGAAGAAATTAACTAGGGTTTGATTAAACTTGAGCCTATGAGGATTGGATAGATATGCATGGTTGAGAACCACTTATCTAATTGCTCTCACCTTTTTTTTTTTTTTCTTTCTTTATATTTGACTTTGAATGTTCTGGCTTGAAACAATGTTATGTAGTGTTTCTCTTCCATTGGAGTAATTATGTTTGGCTTTGAATATTAATTAATGTGCAATATTAATAAAATGTAAGCTACTATGAATGAAAATTCCCACTAATTTTATACATTAATTATAAACTGAACCGTCTTTTACTTAAAGAAGAATTTGCCGGCACGCGTTTTTGTTAGGTCCTAAATAGGTCTAACCCGATTATGTAAATGGTTAATCAGTTCGTAAATGGTTAATTAGTTCGGTTAATTCGGTGAATCGGTCGATTGATTTTTCAATTTTTCGATAAAACGATTAATTTTGAACACCCCTACAAAACTAAATTAGGGTGCCATATAATAATAATAATAATAATAATAATAATAATAATAATAATGGTAATAATAATAATAATAATGATGATGATGATGTGGACAAGGAAAAATAAATAATAATAATAATGATGATGATGATGTTGTGGAAAAGGAAAAATAAAAACAAAAACAAAAGAATGAAGAAAAACCAACTATCTTACTAGAAGAATGATACGATTTTTCATACATACATACATACATAGGGTATTAATAGGGCTTGCTAAACAGGGGGCTCAAGGAAGAGCTAATTTTTCTATGGAATTTTTTAAATATGAAAAAGCTCCTGATCATATTGCTAATAAAATTATTGAATCACGTAATAAATAAAATTTATAGATATAACA
>JAUZJE010000148.1:0-1160 GCA_032886695.1 'Waltheria sp.' little leaf phytoplasma | reverse complement strand
AGAAGTGATTGGTGATAATAAAAAAATTTCTTCAGGAGAAATTCATTCTAAATTTAATCCTAAAGAAATTGTTATTGCTGAAAATATTGACATCAAGTGATTGCAAGATGCTAATCAATAAACAGGAAACATACGATACCTGCTCGGGGGATTCATTATCCAAAGATTGTTTAAGGGATTGCTCCACCTTGTTCCTATTACAATGAACCTTCAACACTCTATCGAAAAGCTGTAAGCAAGCAGGAAAAGGAAAACAAAAGTAATAGCATTAAACATTTGACACCCTCAAACCCTTTGATCACTAAACAAAATGCACTAGTTACACAATAACAACTGCTTACCTTCAAATCATCTTCTTTAGTAAATGTCTTGAGAAATGAAACCAAATCAATCTGTTTCCGCTTTGAGGGATCCGACAGACTATTACCAAGGCGTTTGTCGTAAGCTTCCAAAAAATCCTTCCATTCTCCTTGCGTACCTTTCAGGCCTCTCTTCTGAGCTAACTTCACCAGTTCAACCAGGACCTGTTCATTTTAACTTGTCAGCATAAATAATAATTACATTCTTTTTTTTTTTTTAACGATAAACCGAATAACAATTCTTTTGAAATCAGAAAAGCAAAAAAGATAAATAAATTTAAATCCTGGCATTATATTAACGGAATAAACAAACAGAGCGAAGGAAAATGCAATAATTGCTGCAAAGACTAATAAAACTAAAAATCAAAGCGCTTTACCTTTTTCTCGGCCGTCGCGAGCTTCTCATCCATTGGAATTCAACGAGAGAAAGAGAGAAATTGAAGGGGGGGGCGGGAGCCCTTGGGGTTTAGGGTTTTTGTTTATTTCGACTCAGACTCCACTCAACCGGGTCGGGCAAAACCGAAGTAATTAATTAATTTAAAGTTTAAACAGACAAATAAACCATTTAATTTAACCTTTTCTACCGTCTTTTTGAATATCAACTTTTTCTACCGTCTTTTTGAATATCAACTTTTTCTACCGTCAACCATTTTGTTTTTGGTACTCGATATTATTTTTAGTAAATAGAACATTATCCTATACGTATATTATTATATAAACAAAATAGATTAATAGTGGATTCGGATATTAATAAACTTGGTAACAAATAAAGATAGGCATAATATTAAACGTGAATTTTAA
>JAUZJE010000147.1:0-1162 GCA_032886695.1 'Waltheria sp.' little leaf phytoplasma | reverse complement strand
CTTCCCTGCTGTTGCTTCTTGCGTTTTATATGTACAAATATTTAGAGTGCACCAATTTTTGAAATTGGTTTAAATATTGAACATTAATATTAGTAGTTCATAATGTAAATGTACTTCCGAAATAACCAGAGTGAATGTTCATAAAAAACAAGATTAAAAAGGTAGAAATTTTTCTACTTTGTCAGTAAATATACTAAAATAAACAAAATGATCAAGTTTTAGGGCTGTTTTCATTTGTATAACAATATGCATAAAGTCCTTCCAGTTGAAGTCCTTAGTTGTTTTCCTTAGCAGAAAACATTGATCAAGTTAGCTGTTTGCTGTTTCATGAAGTTCAGCAGAAAACAGGGTTTTGCCTTAAACTTGTTGGATCAAAAACATAAAACCAATTAGAGGAAAATGCAACAATGGAATGAACTGAAGTTGGCTACACCACCTGCATCCCCTTGTGTAAAAGAATGTTATCAGATTACAGTAAGCAGAGTAAACAAACAATGATTAAAGATCGAAAAGAGAAATGCCAAAGCTCCATCAGCCTAAACTACTGCAGGTTGCATAGACAGTGATATCGGAACATCAGAATCCGATTAACCCCAATTGCACCAATAAAGCAATATTGCAAACCTGCACAGTACATTAGTTGCACTATAGTCTAACTATCATATTGTCAGGAAGATATAGTTGCTTAATGATAAGGCATTTTGAAGAAATAAATAAGGAAAAGGGCAGGGGAGTCCAAGGTAGAATTGAAAATGTAAAAACAGCCACAGATATCCTAAATTCAAGTTCAAGATGCTATTGTGTATAAAATCATACCATTTACAAACTGAAATACAAATAGAAAGTAAATAGCAAATAACATTCCTATAAGCCTTATAACCATTAACCTGTTATCTCAAATACTGCATTCCAAGCTACTACAATTGCAAGAGAGATTTAATACAAGATTGACCTCAGTACATTCAAGCGAAATTCTTATAATACTCAATTTAGTTGTATGATTGCTTTCCATGATTGGACTTGAGAATATCGGCGATAATCAAACTTTAATTAACTTCGATAAAGTCCGCCCTAAAGGTTATTTACTTTACGGCCCACCTGGCACAGGCAAAACCTTTTTAATTAAAGCCCTTTGTGGGGAAGCTGATGTTCACTTTATTAA
>JAUZJE010000146.1:0-1166 GCA_032886695.1 'Waltheria sp.' little leaf phytoplasma | reverse complement strand
GTTTTTTTTATTTTAATTTCCTGAATAATACTAATGATAATATTTAAAGAATTAACTATTAAAAAAAATAATTGATCATAACGTCGAATTTTTAAAATAATAATAACAATCACAAGTAATAACAAATTTAGACATGTAAACAAATTATTACAAATGTTTTCTTTAATTAGTTGAGTATAATTTATATAAATAACTTAATAAAAAATAAATTTTATTCAAACGCATATGACGACCTATCACAATAAAGTGATGTGAGGAAAGTTAAGTATGAGCTTACCTTAATTGAGTTATTTTATAACAATACCTTTAAATTTTATACTGTGATTAGTTGTCGGTGTAAAACTTATTATTTATTTTTTATATATGTAATGAAGACTGAATAGTGAGAACAGGGTGAGGCATGCATACGCGGGAGGGTTGCGAGTGGGATAGCAAGAATTGGTCCGAATTAAATAATTGACTGGGGATTCTATGTATTGTCACCACGTCACTCACTCATGGGAGTTTGGGATCAAATCTCTCTTTGCCAAAACGTTGGATGTTTCTTATTTGTGGGTAACTTAAAAACAATTGTTTTTTTTTTTCTATTAAAAAAAAAAGAAGCATTTATTACTTATTTTTATTATCAAGAAAAAAGCATTTATTACTTGAAAGACAAAAGCTTTTATTCACGGGATGCCACATCAATTATATATGGTACTTTCTCGACTATTCCTCCATTTACGCCATTTTCTTGACTTGTCAACTCTATACTCTTATCTAAATATCCAATCCTTTGGACTATTTGTGTTAGATAATTTGGCCGGGTAATCCAATTTGATTTTTGATTGCATTTCTTGGGAGTTATATTTTCAATTTACATCAATGATGTTAGCCAATGAAGTTTTGGCCTTAACATAGAGAAGTTTCAATATTAAAAAAATCTATGGTTTAAATCTAATCGATAATAAAGTTACCGTTTGCGTTTCTTACTTCCAGCAAATGCTTTTAAAAATACATTTCTAAAGAGTACGGCAATAAGTGACAAAAACAAAGATAGTTGACTATAATATTAAGTAGGTAACGTAAAATTTCAAGTTTTTATTAAGATGTCGATGTGAGTGTTTTAGAGATACTACTTACGAAACTGCTGCAGTGAGTGGTATTGGCGAAAACAAAAAGTAAAA
>JAUZJE010000145.1:0-1173 GCA_032886695.1 'Waltheria sp.' little leaf phytoplasma | reverse complement strand
AACTATTTCAATATTTCTATAGTTATGTTATACTATTTCTATCAGTTCTTTTGGCAATTTTATTGTTCATTTGACATGGCTTGAATTGGTTTATAGAAGTAAGTAGAAATTAATACAAATAACAAATGATTGATAGCTGTATGTTGCTTTCTTCTTCATGGGGTTTAAGACCAATATATTATCTGAAAATTAACTAAAAAAATAGAAAAATAAATACAGAAAGGAACTTTAGTGGTCAAATACACCCTTTAATTATAACCTGTCCGGCTAAATACATTCCCATGTGAGTATCTCACCAGAAATCCATATGCTGACAAAGTACTATTCAATCTAATCTTTTAATTTTAATTTTCTTTTCTTCTCCTTCAAGAAAAATATATTTGGATGTAAATGTATTATTATTATTATTAGTTGTCCAAGTCAAAAGGCTCAAATTGCAAACAAAATAAGAAGGGCAAAGAAATACAAACCTCTGGCTACACTGCTTGTGCGCTCTTGACCTTTATAGTTAATTATAACATATGGATCCATCCCACCTATCATCATTAATATAATGTCACAATCAAAAAGAAGAAAACAATAGAAAATGTTTAGTTAACACCATCAATCTTCTTTGTACACCAAACAAGAAAACAAAAGAAGATTCCAATAGACTTGACTTAAAAGACTTTAAGCCAGTTTGACAGCAGGATGTTAAATCTTATGAACAGATGAAGATTTACATCTAGATAATCTAGGGCAGTGACCAGTAACTCATGCCAAGTTCAATACATTATTCAGTAAATTTTGCCAAATGCAAGAAAGAGTTTGAAGATTCCTGTTCATTTGTTTTATAGCATATAATAAGTATCTAACTAATGTATGGTGACAGCTAGGAATTCTAAGATTCCAGCTATGACAACTATTCTATTGTGCTCTAACTCTAAGGTTCCAATTCTTTTAAGCTTCAGATAAAAACAAATCCCCTGTCTAAGTCCTAAATCTTCAACAAGTTAACAATGACATAGAAAGAATGAAAAAATCAAAACTTTCCTTCAAAGCAAAGGGCTTACTTCGAAAATATCTTCTCAGAATGGAGTTTGGGATTTATAACCAAAAAATCCGGTTATGATGCCATCAAAGGCGTCAAACAAAGATTTAAAGGAATTGATTACCTTGTCAAAATTGACTTAA
>JAUZJE010000144.1:0-1174 GCA_032886695.1 'Waltheria sp.' little leaf phytoplasma | reverse complement strand
AATATTTTTCATAATTTGATCTTTAATTGTTTGAATTACTGTAAAAATAGCTAAATCATCAATTTTTTTAGGATCCACAATAACTCTAATTTAAAAAAAAAAATCATTATGATGAAAAAATTCTAACATCATCGTATCTACTTGTTCGGTATTTCTTAGAATCGGTAATAAATATTTTCTTTTATTTTTCTTCAAATTCGTTATGATTTTTTTTTTCCTAAAAAAAAATAATAATATGTGAGTGCATAATATTTTATTAAAGATAATAAAAAAGTGAAAAGGGAGGAGAAAAAATAATTAAAAAAAAAATGGCGTGATAATGTGATATAATATTAATCGGTAATCTCTGATTGTCGAAGCAGTTATTCCGTATTCGACTAAAAGTAAAACCCTCACTATCATCGCCACTGCCGCCAAACGTCTAGGGTTTTAGCTTAATCGCAATGGCAGAGAAAGAGGCATCGGCCGAGCCCAACGAAACCACCGCACCGGCCGAGGACATGGACCTCGAAGCGGGCGACGCCAGCAATGGCGACTCGAACTTGAAGCGCGGGAGAGAAGAAGAGGAGCGCGAAGAAAACGACGACGCTTCCAAGAAGCAGAAGGTGGAGAAATCCGTGGAGGAAGAGAGGCTGGAGAGCAAGCCCGGGCCGTCGGAGTCGGGCCCGGTCCGCCTCGGCCCGAAGGAGTTCGGGTCGTCGGTCGAGATGTTCGATTACTTCTTCAAGTTGCTTCATTACTGGCCTAATCATGTCAACTTTAACAAGGTAATGCTACAAACTTGGTTTGGGTTTTTATTCTTGATTTTTATGTGATTTAAAGAAGAAATTTTTTTATTTTTATTAGCATTAAAATAATAGCTTTTTAGTTATCTGCTGCTTGATGTTGTGGAGTTCAATTGAATATTTAATCTTCATTGGAAGCTTAAGCTAAAGTTCAATGGTTTACTGCTTTGCTGCTGTTATTAGCAATGACTGCAGTGAATTTTTCAAATCTGTATGTGGTATGTGTCTAAAGTCTAAACCAATTACCATGCCACAATTATTTAAATTAGCCAACTGGTTTATGAATTAATTACCTCCTAATTACCAACTCTGCCACCATTGGTTTCCAGCTCAGGAAGAATACAGGGAGAAGAGCAGATTCTTATATGGAGAGTCAATGGGAGGTGCTG
>JAUZJE010000143.1:0-1180 GCA_032886695.1 'Waltheria sp.' little leaf phytoplasma | reverse complement strand
AGATATGAAGTTTCACGTTCGTTAGCAGCATGCGAAGGAGCATTATTAGTAGTAGATGCTACTCAAGGAATACAATCTCAAACTATATCAAATCTAGAATTAGCTTTAGAAAATAAACTTATAAAAACAGAATTCCGACATCGAATGTTGTCTAATAAATGACTCTTGAACATTAAACCTTTCGGACCATAAGGAATAATTGCAATTCCTATCACAACACTGTGTCAATATTTGTCACAATGGATAATGAGATGTATAAAAGACAACAATTTTCTCACAAGTTCTAGGAATGTCTTTAGGTTTGATAATGACCGCCTGCATGGGAAAAACTGCTCCAAGTCCATCTTTTGTCACCATTGAAACCTTCTGCCGCAGTTTTCTGAAATCCTCATGGTATGATAGGTAAAATAGTTTACACCAATGTTACCTCCACAAAACAGTCCAGATTTCGGATTGAGCACCATAACAGCTGCCATATTTTCATGTGTTGGCCAAATGTTTGCACTAATGGCCTGGCTGGATGATTGTAGAAATACTTCTATAGACGTATGAGCACATTAGCTCTTGAGCCACTGTCTGAAGTAAGACTGCATCTTGTCCCTGTTAGTAGCATTCCCCACATTAACAGTAGGGATTATCTTGTCCGGCCTCAAAAACTGTGAATGACAGGCAACATCATTCAAGGAGATTTAGCACATTTTACATAAAAGCAGCAAAGCTTTTGTCTGAAGAACCAAACCTGAACAAATTCTCCAGTTCAGTGAAACTAGAGTGCTCACTGTATGGGACTCCTGCAAAACCAATGTAGCTTAAGTAACTGCACTCATTGCAATTGTCAGCTCAATGTAATTGGGAGTAGAAGGAAGCAGGGAGCAAATCCTCATAGTTCGTTTCAACAAGGACTACAATAGGGAACTCATCATGCAATTGAGAAAGAGAAGTGTTTAGAACTATCTCACCATAGATAGTGACATTGCCTCTAGAAATGGGTCTGATCAAATCAAGTTGGCTGCCTATGTTCTCCGAATACGTCCAACCTGTACAAAAAAAAAAAAAAAAAAAAAAAAAAAAATAAAATAAAAACAAAAAAAAAATAAAAACCAAAAAAAAACAAAAGATAAGTTAATTTCACTTTTTGTCGAAAAGCCAAAAAATCTGCAAAATTTACAGTGTAGGTATA
>JAUZJE010000142.1:0-1182 GCA_032886695.1 'Waltheria sp.' little leaf phytoplasma | reverse complement strand
AGACATGGACTTTGAAGCTGCCGTTGGAGAGAGGAAGCAAGAAGAGCCTCAATTAGTCCATTTATCCATCATTGGGCTAGATGAGGTTAATGAAGGCCCAACATTGGGTTAGAAGCAATTCCAAGGCACAAAATCTGAATAGAACAAAACGAACAATACATATACCTGTAGCCTCTGATATTTGATAATGCAACTATTGGTTTGTTATCCTTGATATCATATAATAGTTGTCCTTCAATTTGAGCGAGACTCCCCCATAAATTTACCGGTACCGTTGAGTTCCTAAAAGAAAATTGATATAAGAAATTATAAAACTAACAAACAAATTAGAATGTGTAATTTATTAAAAAATAACTCAATTATAACTTACTTTTCATTCATAATTGTGAACTCTCTTTTAATTTTTTCCCCGTAGTAAACCAAAGGGTTGACTTCAATAATAATACCTACAGTATCTACATATTATAATAATATTAATGTTAGTAGAATTATTCATATTCATTTATCGAGATGCATCTTATGCATCTAATACGCTATAGACACCTCCCATGTTCTAATTCCCCTTCAATCTGAGCTGACGCCCACTACAACCAACCAAGTTCCTACTTACCATCTTAAGATATCATCTTATCTAGCCCTACACATAAATATAAAGAAAGATCCTTGATTTATAGTTAGCATGCCAGGAATTCACAAACAACTCAATTGAGGAAAGGAATATGTAGGATCAGGCCTTGAACTCCATAGAACTAACTGCCAAAAATTCCCATCAGATCAAATGCTTCAGCTTTCCTAAGAAAGTCCAACCAAGGAAATTAAGAACATGACCGAAAGCCATAGCCAAAAAAGCAAAAGAACCTTATAGGCAGTTATTTTATTCAAAACATAAACTCAGATATGTAGCTGATTTATTATGCATTGTCAAAAATCCAAGTTACAATATTCCCAGTTTCTCAATTGAATACCTTTCTCAAAACCTACAAAGTAGAGCGCATGATATTAAATTAAAAGCATCAAACAATATAAAAGAAGAACCTATTTTCTCCTTAGTTATGTGTTAATAGCGGTATTGGGATATCAAGTTTGATTCATGAAGTTATTTGTCCTACTGAAAAACATATTAAAATTAAAGCTGATGGTACTAAAAAAGAAATAGAGAAAAAAATTTATATTGGTTATATT
>JAUZJE010000141.1:0-1185 GCA_032886695.1 'Waltheria sp.' little leaf phytoplasma | reverse complement strand
GCAAAAACGTAAAAACGAATTAGAAAGACCGAATATAGCCAATATTGATCAAGTACTACTAATCTTTTCTTTAACCGAACCTATAATAGATTTTAAGTTATTAGATAAATTTTTAATTATTTTGCAGCTGATAGAACATCCTCCAATTCAATTTCTGCAAGGTACTACATTAATTAAATGATGAAGCTAAAACCAAATGGCAATAAAACATTTAGATTCTTAACTAACTAGCAACTTTTTCCAAGAGATGGGTCAAGGGTGAATCCATTACACAAGCTGCAATGTTACACATTTAAGTATGCAGACCAAGATAATACTACAGAACACAGAATGAAAATAGCACATAGAGGTACTTGATTGGATATGATAATAGAAATTTGATTCTTTCTTAATATAAATGTACTTTCACCTTCATTTATTTAAAGCTAAGCATGAGAAAAACAAGAAAAGTGAATATTTATACTGTGCAAGAAATTTAAAGTTAAAATATTCATATAAATTATAAGAATGAAGTACTTACAATGTAAAAGAAGGAAGAATTGATTGTTCAAGAGATGAAGGAATGTTGACTTTCACCATCTAAAAAATAAGAATGTCATTTCAAGTTTCAAGAACCTTAACAATGAAAAAGATCTAAACCATTTACAACATACTAACCTGACAGATTTGTGTTAAAGATATATCATGAAGCAAATCTTGTCCTATTAATTGTTCTCCATCTTGGAGACCATTTGATGATGACCCATTGACCTGCTAAATTAAAATTATGTTAAGTATATAAACTTGAAAATAAAAACCAAAGAAAAAGTGGCAAGAAGAAACTACCATTTTTGAAGTTGATGGCTCATTCGTTGAAGTAGTCTTCATAGGGTTTTGTGAAAAGTTGGAATTCAATTGCTGTGAAAACTCTGTCTTCATCTTTTGAAATTGAGTTAACAAATCAATCTTTATAGATTGAACTTGTTCACTCAATTTTATGCACCCAAACCAAGCATTGATATGTTTCTATAACCACAGAATACTTTGTCCTGTAGTTCACCAACAACATGAGCAAACTCACTTTTCTTTCTCATGGGTTATGACAAGTAGGTGAAGAAGGCAGCATGATCGCCAAGCAGATATCTGGAGCCATCAGCATCAACTCTTCCATGGGTTACGTAAAGGAATGCACTCAAATGTTTTGGG
>JAUZJE010000140.1:0-1189 GCA_032886695.1 'Waltheria sp.' little leaf phytoplasma | reverse complement strand
GTAATTTAGGTTTCCGTGGGAGTCGTAAAAGTAATTTATTTGCTGCTCAACAGGTGGCTAAAAGTGTTGCTGAAATAGCTACTAAAACTTATGGCGCTAAAAGTGTAGAAGTACGTTTTAATGGTACCATAATAAACATAAATGAGAGATAATCCCCTCTCATTTTATCAATCTTAAAACATTTTAAGATAAAGGTTTTAAACTTTAACTACTAAAAAAATATCCCTTTTAAGACCAATTAAGATTTTCTGTTTACACAAAGTTAAAATTTTGAAGAGATAAAATTTGATCTTTAATATATACAACCAGTAGGATTGTCACGATTGCAATTTGAAATATTATGATAAAAAGGAAATTGCTAATATTAGAACATCCTGTTTAAGCATTGATTGAGTGAGTTTAGATGATTGTAAGTTGAAACAACTACCATAAATATTTATCTATTTTTCTTTCAAAGTTACTGTTATTTGAACCTCATTAGTGACCAAGGAAAGAGTAAATCAGTCATTTTATACAGATGTAGTATAGTAGTAAACAAAAGGGCAATGGGAAAGAGAAGAGTGGAAAAGGCAAAAGGGTGGGCTGAAGTGAAGCTGGCAAATTAAACCAAAATTTTCTTTTTGATTCAAAATTAAACCAAATTTGGTTGCCAACACAAAAAACCAACTTGTCATTTCCATTGGAAAATATAGAAAATAAAACTTGTCATTTCCAAATTGTCTCCATCTAAGCTTGCTCTTCTCGCTTCTTTCCCAAGTACTGTTTCCAGCTCTATCCAGAAATTCCCACCCCAAAATCAACCCTAAAATCTTGATTATAATTTTTTGTTTATTACAATTATACCCAAGGCTTGAAGAGATTTCGGGCCACTCATCCCTTGCATGCTCATTGCTCAAAGCCCACTTATGTTGACCCAAAATTCAAAAACATGGAGTTAGGTCAAAACCCCTACAAAAAGTCAAAGGCATCGTGACAGATAAACCAATGAAAAGTTGAGGTGTAAAAATATCAGCTTGGTTTGAGGCCCACTTGATCACAACTCCTCTCCCATCTTTATCTTTTTAAAGAAACCCTAATTCTAAAAAGCAAAGAAAACAAAGAAAGAAAACCTAGAACTAAGTGTTTCGCACAAACCTCTCTTAGAGCTTTCTTGATTTAATGCTTCGAACACATCCAATCTTGGCTCTCT
>JAUZJE010000139.1:0-1204 GCA_032886695.1 'Waltheria sp.' little leaf phytoplasma | reverse complement strand
ATGAGTATTGGTTACAAAAAGGTATTGATAAAAATCATTTAATTGCTTTAAAAGAAAATTTTTGGGAAATAGGCGAAGGACCGTGTGGCCCTTGTACCGAAATTTTATACTTTGTTTGGTGTTGTGGTCACTGTATAGCATTTCAGACACAAGCCAACTCGAGGAAAGAAAAGAAAATATGAACTGAAGCAATTGTACTAACTTCTGTTTGAAGCTTTGTAAACTTGATTAGTCCAAACATGACCTTTTGACACTACCGAAAATCAAAGCCTTTTGTCTTCATAGTTTTGCCAGATTTATACATTTTATCGATTCTTCTTTTAGTTATAATTTTTGCAGTGGGATGATAATGATATGCTTTATGTTCAGGCAGGATGGAAAGAAATTAGATGGAAGAAAAATTTTACTTTTTAATCTTTATTCCTTCGTTAAAAAAGAAATAAGATAAGAAGAAAATTAAGTGGATTACTCATTTTCCTTCTATAAATTTAGTTCCTTCCAATTTTTTTGATTTTCGATTTGAGAGTAGTGAATATAATCGGTTTCCTTTTTGAATGGAAACTTTACTCAGGTCCATTAGAATAGGTATGCCATTAGTTTCGGCGTGATTATAAATAGTAAAATAAGGTGTAATTTTTTTTTTAAAAAAAAAAAATGAGATAAAATGTAGTTTTAATCATCATACCAAAATCACTGGTCTAACAAAACTTTGGGCTTGATTAGGGTTATTTATTGGATAATTATAATGAGGACGACTACATCTTGGCATGCTCAAATATGCTAATTTTGTAATAGGTGCAATTATGAGTCTTGAGAGACAAGTATAAATTCCTAGTTCAAGTCACCAAAAAATTGGCAATGAAACTTGTCCCTCCAGAGGACTACTTACATGGATACAAACAAAGGCTGCATTTCCTCAAAGCCAACTTTCGGTATGTTTCAAGTTTACAGGATTACAATTTCCTTCAGGAACATCAAATTCCCTATTTACCAAAAAAAAAAGTAAAAAAGGGAAAAAGTAATGGTAATTAAATTTAGGCATATTATTATGTTTCAACATTATAATTTGATCTCTGCTATTACCTTGTCTAAATGCTTTTGGTGTTTATGGTTTTTGACAATGTAGTTAATGCTGAGCTATATTCCAAAGTTGGGGTGCCATTTGTAATGGGAACCACTGGTGGAGACAGGGATCAACTCTATA
>JAUZJE010000138.1:0-1210 GCA_032886695.1 'Waltheria sp.' little leaf phytoplasma | reverse complement strand
AAAATAAATCCCTTCCCCATCTCGCCAAGAAAGTTACTTTTAAAGATGTTTATGGGATGGAAAGTGAAAAAGAAGAACTTGAAGATTTATTAACTTATTTTCGAACTAATCAAACTTTAATTAACTTTGACAAAGTCCGCCCTAAAGGTTATTTACTTTATGGCCCACCAGGAACAGGTAAAACCTTTTTAATCAAAGCCCTTTGTGGGGAAGCTGATGTCCACTTTATTAATTTAATTCCTGCGAAATTAGATCAAAAATACATTGGCGAAGGTAAAGAAGTTTTAGAAAAAATTTGGCAAGAAGCAGAAAATTATGAACGCACGATTATCTTTATTGATGAAATTGATGGGTTACCTAATCGGGAAGATCAGCGCACTTCTTTTGTGAGCGCGAACATTGTTAATACCCTTTTAGATAAACTAGATGGTTTTAATAGTACTAACCGAAAAATTGTCTTAATGGGGGCTACTAACAATCTTTCTAAAATTGACCCTGCTTTACGTAGTCGTTTTAGTAAAGAAATCTATATTGGGCATTTAAAAGATGCTGAAATTGAAGGTTATTTGAAACATATTATTGTTCCTTATCAAATTAGTTACCATACCTTTTTAGCTTTAAAAGATATCGCCCAATTATGTCAAGGCAAAAATTTTTCCAATCGAGATTTAACAACGATCGTCGAAGAAGCTTATAAAAAAACCGCTAAATGGCAACAACAAAACCCTCAAAATCATGAAGTGATGTTGCCTTCGGATCTCGAAGAAGTTTTAAATTTGAAATTAAAAATTAAAACTGCTGCTCATCAAGTTAAAAACCGAAGAGAAGCTTGTGAAAATCAATATGCCCAATGGCGGCAAGGATTTAATCAATATTTAGCTAAACCTAAAGACGAAACCAAAATAAGCGTTAATTTTACCTTTGATTGTTTAAATGGCATTAATTATTATCCTCGGCGCTATTCTCAAATCTCCTCCGAGTTAGCTAATCTTCATCAGCAATTAACTAAAATTCACCAAGAAAATAAAATTCCCCCATTAGAACAAGAATTATCAACTTTAAAACAAACACCAGAAAAATATGAACAAACCATTCAAGATAAAACCCAAGAAATTATTGACCTTAAAAATAATCTTGAAACTCTGCAAACTCAAGCAGAAGCGTTAAGAAAAGAATTAAAACTAGTTGAAAATCGTCTCCAAAATCAACC
>JAUZJE010000137.1:0-1219 GCA_032886695.1 'Waltheria sp.' little leaf phytoplasma | reverse complement strand
TTTAGGTATAGCTATAGTTGTTTATTTAATAGCAGCCAAATTATTACATTGGAAACCTTTTAACATAACAACATTAACAAATAAAGATTTTGAAACTTTAAAAGTAGAAAATCGGTCGGCGGCTACACGTGCTGTTTTGTAAATTAGATTAGCAAATTCCACTTTCACCATTCCCATTCCCGTTCCCATCCAGTGTTTCACTTTCACCACCTTTAAAACGTTCTTTGAAATTCATCTTAGAACGTATGTTTGTGTCTTTTTTTTTATCTTACTTGGTCCTCTTGTAAATTGAGTTTTCACCATTTTGTTTCTGTCAAGGAATATCCAACATTCCAACCCAATCCTCATTCCCACAAAAGGAGAATATCTCTAGCAAGAGAAACTAGACAAAATTGTATTTGTATGTGTTTGCTGCTCATTTTATTTCCACCCGTTGAAGGATTGTGTGGTGATAAATGGGTCAAAACATGCATATATGAATCTAATATACACTAACTGTCTATATGCATCTTCCGGGCAAAAGCTGTTTACCAATTACCATCGAATAATACAAATATATACATAAGAAATACCCGAAACCGGCCAAACAGAAAGAAAAATAAAAAAGACAAGTATTTAATACTAAATCACCAACATTGGCCGGCCCTCTCCAGTGGAAAAAATTCAAGAAGAAAAAGATTGCCAAGTTTTTTTTTTTTATATAGACAAATAAATATCCTAGTATAAATGGGTAAATAAAAGGTATTTTCTTGATTTGGTTAAGATATGTGAATGCATTGCTGCTCAAAAGTGCTTGAGAAGTCTATCATGACATTTGACATGAGACATGTCTCAGAAAATAAAAGGTCATTTTTAATCATCATCGCAGCCAACATTATTGGAAAAATTAATCTGGCTTTGAAATCTAAATATGAACTCTACTTGAAAAAACTTAAAATTTTTTCTTTGGATTAGAAACAAAGAATCAAATAAGCAAAACTAAACTAAAAAGTGGGGATCTTTCTCTCAGACAAATGCCTCGTTTTGTCATCAAGGTTGAATGGATTAGATAAAGAGATCAGACTCGTCATCTTTTTTCATCATCACTGAGAAATACCCCCACCAATTTGCTCACATCAATGACCTTCAATCTACTACCTTAACTCAACTCACCGGCATAAACACAACAATGCCGCCGCCGCCATTAGCAGCAGCAGAAGCAAGCTGAACAAACTCAAGA
>JAUZJE010000136.1:0-1219 GCA_032886695.1 'Waltheria sp.' little leaf phytoplasma | reverse complement strand
GAAGACCAAGACTACTATCTTGGTGAAGCTTTTGTTCATAATGCTGATTTCAAATTAACTGATTTCCACCTGCACTTCAACCCTGTTCGTAAAAAAAAAGATAAGAAAGAGTTCATCTTTGAATTGAATTCTTAATACCGACATAAATATGTAAAAATTCAGGGGGGGATATGCATCAACTTGGGCTAAAGCAAGCTTATTAATTAATGATTAGCCCATAATTGGTACTAACATGGATGGATTGTATCGTTCAGCAATAGGTATCCTAATCCAAAATGGTTTGAACAGGGTTTAAGTTAAATTAATGAATTGTGTTATTCGCACGATTACTTTTCGCTTATTTTGTAATATTCAGATTAATTTAAATGTCTATAGGAGGAGTACGATGTTTTTAGTTTCAGAATCCAATTTTTAAACTGCCTCAATTATTAAATTTTGAAAATGAACCAAAAATAAAAGATACTTAATTTGGCATTAGGTATAAATTCTTCAAGAGGTTCTTGAATTTGCTTACTAAGTTCTTCCATCCTTTTAAGTTATAGTTTCACGTTTGATTTTCAGGTGGCAACTGCACATTTTAATAGTTATAAATTGTTATATTATTAAAATTAAAAGGAAGTTGGACTTGTAAAAGGAGGCTCTTTTTTATTTTTATTTGTTCTTTTTGGTAGTAGTTTGCATTGGAATTTGGTTAGGCTCTGGTTTTTCTTTCTTCTTTTTTGTTAAAGAAGGAACTTCAGAAAGTTTGAGCGAGTCTAAAGACATGAAATTAAAGCGAAAATGAAGGATGGAAATTTTGGAAGACTTGAGATTTCGGTCATTTGCATCAATTACAAGTCACTGCAAATAGCTTACAATTTCTTTACTTTAAAAACTATCATCAAAATATCAAATAGTATAAAAGATCACTTGGCCTTAACTCGAATAGTAGGGACTAGGGATAAAGTTTAGATGTCAAGAAAGTTATAGTCTAGTAGTTAAAATAGAGGCCCTATAATAAAAAAAATTTATGTTCGAATTCAAGCAGTAATAAAGTTATTGCTCGTAATTCTCGTCACCTGACATGCCTTTGGCTGCGTTTGTTTAGGTTGGTGCGTTCCGTTTGACTCCGGTGCATTTGGTTGCTTTTTTAAAATTACACGCAATTTACTATTCATCCCTCCGGAGAACCAGTGCGACAAATAACCTTTTGAGGAGTGTGGTTGTGAGTAGCACAAGG
>JAUZJE010000135.1:0-1220 GCA_032886695.1 'Waltheria sp.' little leaf phytoplasma | reverse complement strand
ACAATATTTGTTACAAAGACATTATATTACTCAAAATATACGTCAAACTTTGATATCTCAAGGTTTTCTTGAGTTAGAAACTCCTATATTAGCGAAATCTACACCTGAAGGAGCTTTGGATTATTTTAAATTTATAGTTCTTTTACAAAGTTTGATTTTCCTATATATATTCAGAATGTTCCATTTCATTTTACTCAGGGTTAAGTTGAGTTAGCTTTAACTATGCAGCATGGTCTCCGACAGCTAGCATTAAGTGATGACGGATGAATACCTTATTATGTTTATGATTAATCAGCACTCATTTTTCCTTAATTATAAACAAAACCTGGTAATAATTGGTTAATGTATGCATAGATTTGCCTAACGCATCATATATACTAAACTGTCTATCATGGTGCATGATACTCGATCGATTACTGTTGGGTTCTATCATTCTATGCATGCTTATATTTTATATATATTGAATATATAAAGTTAATATTTATTAGATGTACATATAGTGTTTAACTAGCTTATATTTATTGAGAATTCCATACATTGTTGGTGAATTATGGAATATATGCGACAATAAATATCCAAATCTCACAGTCATACTCATAACTTACATAAAAAAAATTCACAGTCATAACTAATTAAACTTAATCTCGCTTTTGACTTATGAATTGTCCTGCATTAATATTGAAAGAACAATCTGATCCAACCCTCTTCGTGCACAAATATATATGGTCATCACAAGTAATTGTTTAATTTATGGATTAGTTTTTTATTTTAATAATGGGTATACTTAATTACTAACTAGCATTGTTAAAATTGATCTAAACCCAATTTTCTCACCAATCCAAATTTGGTCACTTATGCCTTGAGGATTAATTCTATTTGCATACTGAATATATAATACCAAGAGACATGAAAACAAACTAGAAAAGATACCATATTAATAAAACCCACACGTATGAGAGCAAGCGTGTAGTGTCAACCCTACCAATCATAGAGCAAAATGTTGAAATACTTTACATTTTTATATTTCAAAAGACACATGCATCAATTATAGAATCAAATTACGTAGGTGTCTAATATATAGGATGTTCTTTAACTAAATACAATTTTAAGAAATTTCACACATGCTTATAAAAAGAAAAAAAAAAACACCATTTTTATGGATATTTTAATATCTTTAATCAACCCAAAGATGAGGAATCTTATTACAACCAAAATGCATG
>JAUZJE010000134.1:0-1233 GCA_032886695.1 'Waltheria sp.' little leaf phytoplasma | reverse complement strand
ATTTGATGACTTACTTCAACACGTTCATATCAAAGTCGTACTAGTTGATGAGATTTACTTCGTAAACAAAAAAAAAAAAAAAAAAAAAAAAGAGGAAGTATTTATCAAGTAATTTAAGAGTTAACCCAAAGTTTTCTAGACCCTTAAAACAAAGAGAAATACAAATGCAAAAAATCTCAAAGATTCTTTTACCTTCCCAGATGATCCTCCATATCCTGAATAATCATAACTGCAAAAGAGAAAAAGCAAAAAGATAAAAGTAAATAATAGAGGAAGCTTCTTAGGCAATGTAATCACATGACTCCCACATTTGACTGATTCTGTTCTCTCCTTGGAAAACCATGAGAGCTACAATATGGATGAGTAGCCCTTAAGCCATTTTACATACACTTCAATAGATAACTTGACATTCTAAACCCTCATGTAGTCAATAATGACAGAACCATGAAACATCACCACCACCAACAAATATATTCAAAGATTCATTTTTCCTTTCTGGGGTAAAAAGGACACCTATTAATTGATGTATCGGACAAATGGAACTAAAGCCTAATTCATGAAAGCTCTTTGAAAAAAGAAGGCTACATCATGAGACCATTACATCAAAGAAAGGCTTGTGTTCAAGCTTCAAAAATTAAAGGCATTATTACAAATTTATCATATTTCTTTTCAATTAAATTTCAGACATAATTCCAAGAGGAAGAAAAGAAAAAAAATTATAGCTAGCCGACCTTCAATTGGAGCAATGATGTATAAACACATCCCAAAAATTGGGTTTTCACAATAAATAACGTTGACAGAAAGAATGGTTCCCAAATATGCAAAGAGACAAATTAAAAAGAAAACAAATTGAAAACTAGAGAAAAGAAAATGAAGTTGAATATGACAAACACATGTTCCTCCTCCGACAGTAAATACCATCATAAGTCGTCAGACCATTATTATTATTACAGACAGAACAAAGTAACATATACCAGGACAAGAAACATCAATACGACAATACAGAAAACTCAGAATACATATAATTATATTAAACCGAAAAATAAAAACTTGGAAAAGAAAAATCAGAAACCAAAAACAGAGGGTCCAAAAAGAAGCCCTTTTTTTTTTTTTTTTTTTTACACATGATTATCAATTATTTTTTACTAATAAAGGTAAAGTATATCAGATTAAAGGTTATGAAATAGCTTCTTATTATCGTCATGCTAAAGGTATTCCTTTGGTTAATTTAAT
>JAUZJE010000133.1:0-1257 GCA_032886695.1 'Waltheria sp.' little leaf phytoplasma | reverse complement strand
CCTATAAGAGTACTTAACTCTCTTCTGGGTAAGACGATTAACTAAATTATTCCAAATTTAGGTTTACTCTTACGACTACTAAGAAGATTCTTTATCCTTGACCTCCGGGCTTTTATTTCCGGATTGGTAAATTTAATTACCTAGTTTTAGGATTCTCCAAGTTACCTTAAATTTCTACCTTAATTCCTTAGGTGAAGTAGTCCTTTTGAGGGGCTGATTCCAGGTTTCATATGATAAACTACTCAATACTTGAAGCTTATATTAGTAGACTCTGGACTGTCCGTTTAAGCAACTTCCGAACAGGTTATACTATTACATCAATTTCCTTCTTAGACCATTTCAGGTTTATCCATAGAATTATTTGGTGGCGAGATCTTCTTGACTAATTTGCTTTGGTCGCAACCCGCTTTTATGGTCTGCTCTAATCCGACATTCTTTCGTCTGCCCGACCGACCATCTCCTTTCAGGGTTTATCAGCCCTGGCTATTGGTTAGATAGCAAGAAATTTAGGCCTCTTTGGCGCCCCTTCAAAAGTATTAGTAGTGGTAGCTCCGTCTCGGATAGAAGCTTTTAAAATATTGCGGGAATGTTTTAAAATATTTTCAACTTGTTCTAAACTTAAATGACATGAAGGTTTAGAAGGATGAATACGAGCTAAAAACAAAATTTCACTAGCATAAATATTTCCTATTCCTGAAATTACACTTTGATCTAATAAAACTTGTTTAATAACTCTATTAGTTTTTTGTAATTTATTATAAAAATCAGTTGACAAAATTTCGAAAGGATCTTTAGCTAATTTACTTAAAGGACTTGTAATCAAATAATCATTGTAATTATAAATTAAAAAACGTCCAAATTTACGAGTATCATAATAACTCATAACTATATCATTATCTAAATATAATCGCCAACATTCATGTTTATCAATATTATTACATAAATTAATAGGATTTAAATTAATTTTACCTTCCATGCGTAAATGACCAATTAAAACCAAATTATTACTTAAAAAAAAAATTAAATATTTACCTTGACGCTTAACTTTTAAAAAAAATTTATTTTTAATTTGATTAAAATATTTTTTATTTCCTATAATCGGTTCATAAAAAATATCTATATTTTTAATAATCGAGATAGATTAACGCGGTTTAAAAAAAAGAAATGATAATAACTTCTTTCATATTCGCAATTAGCCCCCCACAGAACCGGACAAGCAAGTTTCCAAGCATCCGGCGCCTAATATCTTAGAATCTA
>JAUZJE010000132.1:0-1275 GCA_032886695.1 'Waltheria sp.' little leaf phytoplasma | reverse complement strand
AGGCACGCCATCACTCTTAAACGAGCTTTGACTACTTGTAAGCACATTGGAAATTAATTTTCCCTTTTTGGGACAAAGCTAGCTTTATTTGTTTGGGTTTTTGTATAAGTAGTAACGGCCGGGTAAGGCTAGCCGCTATTTGACCGATCCACCTCATTTTTCTCCTTATTTTCCCCACCTTTTGCTTCACTCCTTTCTTACACCCACACACCCCCACTCCCTCACACTGTCCTCTCCTCTCCTATCATGTCTTTCTACCACTTGTGTCGGTTTAGCTACTTTACCACTATCAACTTTTTAACTCTTGTCAATTTTACTTGTAATTTTAAAAATATGATCAAACTAATCAATAGATCATTTCTCAATTTAATTCTATTTGAGCCGAAGTAGTCTATATGGAATAAATCTTTCAAACAATAATTCTCTTTATATGGTAATAATACAGCATTATGTTTGGTATGATGCATTTAGTTGTATTTTTTAAAATTATATTTAACTTTTTATTTGTCACGTTGGAACATATTTTTAAAAGATTTCAAATCTTCTGTCCCCAATTTTTATGTTCCCTTCTTGTCCCTCAATCAGGTTTAGCCACACGTTACAACAATTTTTTTTGGAGGGTAAATTTGTGATTTGTTGTAGGGTATATGTTTATGTGTCAAAACTTGATTGGGGGGACAGGGAAGGGACAGGAAAATTGGAGACAGAAGATTTGAATCCTTTTTAAAATTACACTTATTTTCTTATGTTCAATCACACTAATGCTTAAGTACCGACAAGACTGAACGAAGCCTAAATATGATAATGTTGAATTGCTAATTATGGATGCATGGTTGACTTGACCTTATGAGTTATATGGTTTGAAGAGTACTTGTAGTTGAGATTTTACTTGGGTAAAATGAATGATCCCCATAATATTCTAATCAAGTTGGCAAGAAATTGTTCACGATCTTCTGAATTTTAGCTTTGGCAACTAAGGATTTCTTTCAATTCTAAAAGCTCAAATTGTCATAGGAAAACATTACATAAATGGACTTAGAATTTAGAAATTATATGTTTATAGATAATGCTAACACCCTAAACCATAAAAGTCTTCATGTAATTAATTTTCATCGTGCACATCTCTTCAAAACGGCATGAACTTTGATAAGAATGCATGTGCATTATCATTATCATTTAAATTTTAATGCCACTTTAACAAAAAAAAAAAAAAAGTATAAAAATAAATGGTGGAACAAATTACTAGGTTTTTTAAAAGGGATGATACCAAAAATG
>JAUZJE010000131.1:0-1278 GCA_032886695.1 'Waltheria sp.' little leaf phytoplasma | reverse complement strand
GAAGAGATTTGAGAGTTTCCAAAAAGCTCTCTAACAATGCCATGTGTTAATTGGTTAAAATAAATTAAATAAAAAATGCATGAAAATGATAATGAGATAAAGGAAAAATATAATAATTATATGTCTTAAATTAATTTTTTTAAGATATTTTTTTTACAAAAAAAATAAGCGAAGGATAGTGAGAAAAGAAAAAAATGATGATAATTTTATATGTCTTAAATTAATTTTTTAAATATACATTTGTGAGATTTAATATTAATATACCTACATGCAAAGTTGGGTTTACTTTATAATTTATGATAATGATTTAAAGATTAAAAAATTTACAAATTTCACTTTTAATAATTTAGTATAAATACTTTTTAATAATATGTTAATTTTTTGTAACTATTAAATTTTTATAACTTTAAATAATGGATGCTAGTTAAAAAATTAAAAAATTAATACATTATTTAGAATAAAATCGTGTGCAATTGTGCACGGGATTGATATCCTAGTTACAATATAATTAATATGTTTATGTTTATTTGCAAAATTTATAATTATATAATCAGTTTTTTATTAGCTTTTTAAATAAAAGTATAAATTTATTATTTTCATATTAAACGGATAGTTTAAAATATATAAATTATTAGTTCATGAAAATATTAAATATTATTTATTATGATATTTTAAAATATCTTTTATCAATTTTTTAGATAATTATACTTTATTTTACAAATAATAGATTATAAAAGTAATTTTTTAATATAATAATTAATATATGCTAAAAATATACGTATCTCATGTCGATATAAACTAAAACTCAATAATCGTGTCAATTGTAAAATATAGCCAGTATAGTATATAAATAAAAATAACCAAATATATAAAATTAAAAAAGAAATAAAAATGTGTAAAATAAAATAAATAAGTATGTAAAAAGGAGTAAAAAATAAAAAAATTGAAAAAATAAGGCATAAAATCCAAATATAAAAAGTAAATAAATAAGTCAGTAAAAGGAAATAAATAAAAAATATATAAAATTAAAAAATACCAAATATATAAAAATGATAATTAGATGTAATTACAAAGTTTAATTAGAGCCTTCCAATTACACCAATTCTTAGCTGACCAAATAATTATTTAATTACACAAACACGTTAAATCGTGTAAATTACCTATAATTACACCCTATTCCAATTATATAGTTATAACTTTAACAGCTGTTATGCCGGCATATTTAAATGCTTTGGGAGGTGATAGTGTTCATATTGTAACTGTTAATGAATATCTAGC
>JAUZJE010000130.1:0-1283 GCA_032886695.1 'Waltheria sp.' little leaf phytoplasma | reverse complement strand
AATGGGTTAAAAATGGTCACAAATTTTGTGACCGAAGTAACCGATCGCAAAATTAGGTCACTGTAGCTTGTTGTTTTAGTAGTGTAACACATACCCGCCAAATATTTAGAATCATAATTTTTTTTCAAAATACCAACCGGTATAATTCTTTTATAATGAAATTCAAATATTGAAAACATGCATGTATCAACTATTGAGCCAAATATTCAACATAATTAAAATCATTGTTAATCATACAGCGAAGGCTGGTATGTTGCGTCTAACCAAATTTCTAACCTTGACTTTAACAGCACCAGTCAGCTTTTGAACCCTCCTAGCAATCCTAACCAATATGTGTTTCTCAATCTCCTTGTCCGATGATATCCAAACCTGTTTAGTCTCACTCAACTCATCATGAATCCTCTCGAATTCCCCCAACACTTCACTCACAATCTCCAGCTTGTTCCTCTCGATCAGCATCTTCAACAGCCTGACCAGGTGCCTGTTAAACTTCCCTTTTACAGCCAATTCCTTCGCCGCTTTCCCCTTCTCTCTCTCGCCCACCATGGGGTCGCTCAAGAAAGCTTGAATTTGGTCGTTTCGGAGCAACTTGGAGAATTTCTGCACGTCCTTTTGCACCTCATCGAGCGAGT
Organism: 'Waltheria sp.' little leaf phytoplasma; assembly: GCA_032886695.1. Classification (GTDB taxonomy): domain Bacteria; phylum Bacillota_I; class Bacilli_A; order Acholeplasmatales; family Acholeplasmataceae; genus Phytoplasma. The sequence goes on along the minus strand of JAUZJE010000130.1, from coordinate 651 downwards.
TGTTGCACTGAGCTATGTCTAGAAGGGCTGCAGCGTATCCGCACGCTGGCTTTTGATGGTCATAGGGAGATGAGGGAGCGGGATGGTCAGTTGTAGTTGATGCTTGACGAGAGACGGAGAGCTGGAAGGGAGAAGTGAAGAGGAATGAGTGAGTAGCGAAATTAGTGGCGGAGGCGGCGGTGTTGGCGGTTGACAAGAAACGGGAATTACGCCGCGGAGACAGCGGCGGAAGTTGGCGGTGTGTGGCGTTGAGGGGAGTTTTAAAGTGGCAGAGCTCCCGAGGCGTTGAGTTGAGGTTGGGGACATTGAGGGTTGAGACAGAGGTGGAGAGAGTATCCATGGCGACGCATGCCAAAACCAAGTCGTACGAAGGGGAACTAGAAAAGCTTGTGATTTCTTCGTTTACTAGTGGGTGAAAGAGATGGGATAAGGTATTAGATTTTCAATTTTATTTGAGGTTGAAATTCGAACACAACATTTCCTTTGAAAATCACAAATTGAAGGAAAAAAAAAATGTGTTCAAAATTGAAGTCGCTTCAAAAAGAATAAAACGCTCTCAACCCTTAACAAATGGTTGAAAGCCGGTTTCATGAAAGATGGGATCAAATACGAATCTTTATCGGGGTCTCCTCAAGGAGGAATTATTTCCCC
>JAUZJE010000129.1:0-1291 GCA_032886695.1 'Waltheria sp.' little leaf phytoplasma | reverse complement strand
GTCCAAACGGTGCGAGCAAGTTTCCCAGCACACCGCTTTCCCTAATTTATCCCTGCTCTGAGTTTTCTTGCTAATTAAAATTAAATAAAATGTTAGGAAATTTAGGGCCTCCACATAATGCTTTCTAATTAACTAAAAGGCTTAAAAATAATAAAATGTTAGGACTTTGCTCTAGTGCCTTCACTTAGTTTAATTAATAGTTTAAATCAAATTAATAATAAGCTTTTATTTATTAAGCTTCTAAGGGACAATCTTAAGATGTTTATTAGTATGTATATGTATATAGATATATCACCTTATATATATAATATTAAGTCTAATTTATAATCCTTTCAAATAAAGAAATACTTTTAAAATTAAGTCTTTTTAGTACTGAATTCTTAATTACCAAGTACGTATGTAGTATGTAAATATTATATTATATTTCTATATATACATATATGTACTACTTATATATAACTAAATATTAATTAATTTTAATTTTCTATTTATTTATTAAAAGCCTTAATCAAGTTTGTGTGATAACAAGTGATAACCTAAGTCATACTTTTAAAGAATTTTAATTTTTAATAAAAAAACTTTATTTGGTCATTTGCTTGAAGATTAGACGGTGGTAATCTCTAAGTTAGGAGACGCCGCTTTCTAACCTAAAAGCGTGTTGACCCAAACTAAATTAAGGCCTTAAGGCCATTTCCTCTTAAAACTTTGTGAAATTCATGTGCTTAGATATGCAGTGTGGTGTGATTTGGCGGTGTCTGAAAAAGTGGTTGTTTTAAAGTGTATTGAATGAAAGACTGTCAACATTTTTGAAACGAGAGATGAAGAGAAAAAGAAGCTAAGAGAGAAAAAAGGAGAGGCTTCGTTCTTTTTGTGTTTGCCATAAAAATGTCTTGTTTAGCTTTTTTAGGGTCTTGGGGTCTGAGCCACCCCCCACCACTCCCACACCCTCAGCAGCGATCACTTTGTGCTAGCTAGCTTCTGTTTGTGACTGTTGCTTGCTTTTTCCCTTCATTGCCTGTGCTCCCTTCCACTCCCATCTTAGCTAGCTACTACTACTTCCATTATTTTCTATGAAAAAAACTTAGTTAATTTGGTCCCATGCACAATAGATATTATCAGCCTTAATAGTAGTTAATATTTTGTAGCAATGGCAACCAGAAAGGCTCATGAGGAAAAAAAAAGATAGAGATAATAGTTGCTGCAGATTTGGTTTTGTTTTGGCTTATTTTGGCACAAATGCATATAGAAATACTAAGCATGTGGGGAATTGCCGAATTGGTATATTCTTCCC
>JAUZJE010000128.1:0-1309 GCA_032886695.1 'Waltheria sp.' little leaf phytoplasma | reverse complement strand
GTTTCAAAATAACCTTTTAAGTCAACTTTGACCAGGTAATCTATTCCTTTAAATCTTTGTTTGACGCGTTTGATAGCGTCATGACAAGATTTTTTGGTTCTGAATCCAAAGCTCCATTCTGAAATCTTATAAATTATAGGAATTTTTTCTAACATTATTCGATACATTAAAACAATAAAAGAGGGTGACCTCATTCGCAAAATTTTCAAACTTCAAACTTCAATAATACAGTTTAAAATAATTATTAAATTAATTACATATTAATATATCACTATATTGAAAAGATTATACAACCATCCCATCGTTTTGTTTATTAAAATATTTACTTCATCTTTTAAAATTTTTAAACGTAAGAATATATAAATTGTTAATATTAATATATATTCTAATATTCTATACATGGTTAGCACATGTTGTCTTTTTAAAAAAATTATGCATAGTTTTTTATTTATGTCATAATTCAAGATGTGCTTGCACATTATAGTATACTAAAATAATTAGAATGAACCATGCAATATATTTTTGTCATATTATGTGAAAAATATGCCTCGTTTTTTTATTGAGTAATGGTATTTTATTATTCATGCGCACCATGGGGTCGTTCTTCATTAAGATATAAAATATGAGAGAATTTATAAAATGGCTTATTATTACAAACAAATTCGTATTATTATGTCAATATAATTTATATTTTTTTAAAGATATAGTTGAACTTTTACCAGTTTAAGATTTGGCAGGTCTTTTTTTCCTATTAAGGATAATATTGTATCTTGACATTTTCAATGTTTTTATTAAAAAGGAAAAGTATCAGTATTGATAGATATTTGGTTCAATTTTATTTTTTATTTTAGACATAAGTATTTGGTTCATTAAATTAAAATTTAAAGTATTAATGGTTGATTAGTATATACGTTAATAACATGTGTCGCACCATTATTAATCCAAATTTTAAAAACCTTTTAATAACTAATAAACCCTTCCTAAAGTCATTTATAGAACAAATTTCAAAAAACAAGTCATTTATTATTTTTTTGTTAATATTAATCTTGCTAGCTATGTCAAATGAGATTTTAATAATATTATATAAGGTTCATTTTGAGTTGTTAAAAAGTAATATTATGAGTTGTTAAAAAGTATTATAATTTTAAAAAAGATATAATTTAGTAGAATAAATAATAAATTGATTATAATTTAAAACCTTAGACTCACATCCTAGATCCGTCCCTGCTAACGCAGATCTAATGCATGCCAATTTAGGCTAGCATATACCTGAAATGATAGAATTTTTACATTCTCATACAGATTTAAT
>JAUZJE010000127.1:0-1314 GCA_032886695.1 'Waltheria sp.' little leaf phytoplasma | reverse complement strand
GAGTAGACCCCGACAGCCCACCTGGTGAGAATCCCCACACCCGACAGACCCTCGCGGGCCCGAGCGGGGGGGGGGAGGGGATACAGGAAATTGGGAGGAAACAGATAAAGCTAGAGAGATAAAACAAGAAATTCACTCGAGAAGCAATCAAATCATCATGATCCAAAGCCTACCTTTCGAAGTATTCGTTACTTAGGGTTTAGGGTAGAAAGAAGTGTGCCTATAAGGAGCTTATATGAGAAACAGGCACTTGCATTCTATGATGCTCCAACTCTCAAAGGACCCATGTCCCACACTGTAACAGATTTCAGTAGGTTCAATCCTCCAAATATATGGGAAAACCTAGAAAAACGTAACCATACCCATCTCAGACAAGATACCCATATCTGAGAGCCACTCCCAAGTCCAGGTAACATAGCTCTCATTTCCCTTCTCCACAAGGAGGGACAAGGAATGGGGGAGAACCCAGATAAGCGGATAGTTAAGTACAACGAATTGATAATCATAAAAGGGAGGTAAATATAAGGCTCTAAGCTTGTGCAACAATAACAAATCAAGGTAAGAATGTTAGGTTCAGAGCATAGGTACTAAGTCAATAAACTGAATCATTATGTTGGTAAAGTCTAATGCCAAACAACAAGGAGAGGGTGGACGAAACCAAGCAATATATTCAACTACAAGAAAGAGGCAAAAAAGGTATAGCACATTTCTCAGGACAAAAGCTATTGTATAGAAAATGTGAATTTTCGAAAGTACAGTTTTAAGTACTCATCAGGCAGTGCCTACCCCATTTTGAAACAGTATAAATTATATGATAAAAACTAACACCTAAATATCTTAAACAAAGTTAGAATAATATGTTCATACCACAGCATAAGGTTCTTCAATGTGAATCAAGGAAGCTTGAGGAATGTCTAATTGTGAAGCCATGCCCCTTCCTTTATCTGGTCTTGTAACACATTGTAGTTTTATTTGTTGTGGCACATCTGAAACATTATTTGCACTGGCTTAGTTTTGAAAAGACAACAAGAAAGATCTTGTTTTACAAGCATACATCAAGAAAATACAAAGAATGCAAACAGGGTTGATAAACCAGTCTCAAGGTAACTACAGGGTAGCCCAGAAAATTTTAGACTCTTGATGACAAAATCTAATCAATCTACAAAAGTCTAGATAATCTGTGCTGGCAGCAATAAAGCTTGTAAGGATTTAGTAAGCAGATAAATATGCTCTCCCAGCTGAGCTAATTCTCTACTACAAATAATTCCGGGCAAACCCCTATCTTGGCAATTCAAATAAATTACTATTGTGGGG
>JAUZJE010000126.1:0-1318 GCA_032886695.1 'Waltheria sp.' little leaf phytoplasma | reverse complement strand
ATAGTTCGATCTCTATCTTCAATATTTTGTTTTTGAGCTTCCATAATTTGATCTCTATTTTTAATAACTAGAACTCTATCTTCAATATTTTGTTTTTGAGCTTCAATAATTTGATCTCTATTTTTATGGAATGTTTATGGAGATTATTATTAATACATATACATATATATAGTTATTATTATACATATATATTTTCCCCACTTGCAGATGGGATGATAAATCCTGCTGTCACATACATTCTTTAACACTGAATTTGGAAGTTTCTCTTTATTTCTATTGAATTCATTCAAGTCTCAGGCTCTCTAATGTCGAATGATGAATGATTATTGTAATTGGAAAAAAAAAAAAAAAAGGTGAAATTGACAGAAGGGTAGTTTAACTATTTTACTGAATTTCCCCCTAATTAAAGAATGAAGTAAACAATTACAAAACTTTCATCAGAAGCAAGAAAAAAGGGCCATAAACGAAATTGATTCATAATTTTTTATTTTGTTTTTAAGAAATCCCCTATGGCATAGAGAAAAAGTATTTAAGACAAAGGAGAAGGTATGCATGTTCTTAACTAACCTAACATGTTCTTATCTACTCTTTTTGTCCAGTCGTGCTCAAAACAAATAATAAAGAAAGAAATTAACCATTTAATTTAAACTTGTGTTGAATTAATAAACATATAGAGAGTGTTGAATCTGAAGTACTTGAATTTAAGAACAAGTAAGCTGAGATTTGGGTCGATCATATATATTCACGTTAAAGGTCAACACTCAACACTGATCAGTGATTACCAACTAGTTTGGATATTGAAAAATTGCAAAAATGAGATGGCAATCACGTTATCACAATTTGTATAATATTACCTAGTTGCATTTCTTTTATCCATTCTCAAACTGAAAATTTGAATTACTGGCCTGTCATTATATTAATATCATATAGTAACTGTTTATTATAAATTAACAATTAAAAATAACATTAGAGAAATATGCACCATTAAGGGTGTATTTTGAACTTTATTAGTTGACATTAGTAACTTTTCCAAACTATACCAATTCATTATCATTATCATTATTGCGTTTGTTTGTTTAATTAAACCGTTTAGCTTTGATGTATTTGGTTGTATTTTTAAAATTATATTCAATTTACTTATTCATCACGTTTTTAAATATCTGCACTCATTTTATTATGCAAAACGTACTAGAAATACCAAACTAATTACTCTATATAAATTACAGTAAATTTTCTATAACTATTTTTTAAAATTACACTCAATTTATTATTATTTTTCACTTACGTTTATTATTATTATTATTGTTTTTTTTTTGAC
>JAUZJE010000125.1:0-1320 GCA_032886695.1 'Waltheria sp.' little leaf phytoplasma | reverse complement strand
GGTCCCCCGAGAGGGAGGCAAGCACTTCCTCAGAGAATGGCTGCGTGCGTGAGGCGGGAGTTGAACCCCCGACCTCTCTTAAGCCAACTCAACCCCTTAGCCAATTGAGCTGCACCCTCTTCGGTAAATATATTTTAATGTATTTACTTCTTAAATTGTAAAAAATTAATATTAAAGGTATAAAATATTATTAATTATCATTAATGTTAAAAATATTGATACATTAATATAAAATAAATTTTAAATTAATATAAAAGTATAATAAATTAAGAAAATATTGTAGAAATATTAAACATCAAAATATAATATATAACAACTCCTTAATTATAAAACAAATATAGATATGATAAATAAAATAGAGAGTAATGGTGTTGTTTAAACTAAGGGTAACTTTGTCTTAAATTGGTTTAACTCTTTTTCCTCCCATTTCCTATACTCAAGGATGGGAAAACATTTCCCACACTTTTGTTCATGATACTTATCCTTAGGAAATAATCCCCTCCTTAATACTCAATCCAAATGCATAATTGGCAAAGGAAATAATCCTTTTCCCCTGTTATCCTCCCATTTCCACTATCCAAACTAGCCCAATATGTCTAGTTACTCTTTATTATAAAAAATTAGAAGAAAAAAAAATTCTTCACCCTAAGCAAGAGAATTTTACGAAGGTTGCTAGGGAATATTATTTTACACACGAGGAAATAAATTTATCCATCTTGTGAGAATCTTCAGCATTCAATGATTCGAGCAGAAAAATTGTTTCAACAATTTTGGTAATAAATTTTTGTAAATCAAAAATTTGTATGAATTTTATATTATTCAATGATTCGAGCAGAAAAATTGTTTCAACAATTTTGGTAATAAATTTTCGTGAATCAAAAATTTGTATGAATTCTATATTATGGTTATGGTTATGGTTATATGTATGCATGGGCGGAGTCACGTTGAGCTGAGTGTGGGCAGATGCCTCTACTCAATTTTTTATATTATATATACTATTGTGAGGTAAGTGAAAAATGCCCCCATTCTCTTGATATTTTTGCACCCACTGCCACTAGCCAACTATCAAAGTTTGGACCATTAATATATGATGGGCTGATAGAAATTTAATTGAGTATAGTCTACTCTTAAATTAACCCATATATAGAATATACAAGCTCATTTATAAGAAAATTTTAGCTTTTAAAAGTCTAACAAATAATAAACTAATTTTATAAAATACAACTTTGGTTTACCCTAGACAGGTTTATTCATTACATCAATTTCCTTCTTAGGCCATTTCAGGCTTCTCCGTAGACTTATTCGGTGGCGGAGTCGTCT
>JAUZJE010000124.1:0-1323 GCA_032886695.1 'Waltheria sp.' little leaf phytoplasma | reverse complement strand
ATAATGAGAGGTTAAGAGAGCATTTTTAAACGTTTAATTAAACTTTTTAAATTATATTAAAATTATGCGTACTCATGTTCAAAAATTATATTCCATATCTAATATTATTTAGATTGTTAAAATTTAATTTAACATATATGTATGTGTGCGTGTGTGTTGGGTTGGGGGGCGGGGCGGGGGGGGGGGGCTTGGAATTAGGTATTCAAACACATCAACACACTATTTATATAAATGGTGTGTTGATTTGAATACCTAATTAATAGTACACATTACACAATTAAACGAGTGGGATAAAAATGGGGCTTGATTGCTATATATTTGGCAGCAAGGAATTAATAATCTCTTCTATTTTTAATATAATGATCACTTAATAATATTGATAATGTAAGGAAAATGTAAATTTTTTTTCATGATGCTGCAATTAAAAAGTGTTCCCATTTTTCGATTTAACTAACATGTAATGTTATGTATGATAAAATGATGATCCATCATCGTCCTCCTATGAGTAGTGCCAATATACATATAGACATAGTACGTGCTTTAATTTTCAAAAATCAAAGTTTAATATATTCTTACTAATTTAAAAGTAAAAACAAAATCATAATGAGTGGTAGCTATCATCTATATATATAATTTGACAAGTGCATGATCGATGCTGCCATTGTACTCCATAAACAAGGAGACAATGAGATATTTTCTTATTGTTTTAGCAAACAAAAATGGCATTAATTATATATTTACACACACACACACAGATATATATATATATTCTATATATTTCAATTGATAATATATCATTATAAATTACTTGGCCATGGTTTGGTTGCATTGTCAACATCAGTTCATTCACTTCTTGATTTGGTAATTTCATGCCTGATGCATGCTCATTAATGACAAGTTTAATTAAGCCATATTTGTACGTATATAATACATTGCTTCGTAAATTCATTAACTCGACCTTATTTTATAAGCAAAAACTAAGGTAATAGTTTCTTCTATTTTTTTTTCTTAATTTAGTTGGGCTTCTAACACTATAAGAAAATTGAGATATCGACTAGAATCTTGATTTGTTGGGCCATGATGTGACCTCTGCATCTGCATATGCATTTAAAATTTTTATTAAGCTAAATGAACGTGACTAAAGATATTAAGTATTATTAAGCTATAAGTAAAAGCGTAAAAGAGTTATAAGATATATAAGATACCCCCGGGATCCAAAGAGAACCTGGAGTCAGCCTCCCAAAGAGGATACTTCCCCTAAAGAATTAAGGTAGAGATTTAGCGTAACTTGGAGAATCCTAAAACCAGGTAATTAAATTTGCC
>JAUZJE010000123.1:0-1338 GCA_032886695.1 'Waltheria sp.' little leaf phytoplasma | reverse complement strand
GGTTAACGATTACCAGCACCGGGAATATTGGCATCGGCACGCCAACGCCCGCCCACCGTCTTGATATTGTGAACACGGGTGCCAGCACTGCCATCAATGTGAACAACACCTTTGTGGGCCCGGTTGATCACTGCTATTCTCATTCATACATACATACTTATCTACAAAAAAAAAAAAATACGTGTATATATATATATGTATGTATATATATATGTATATATATAGGAATTGGCTAAAATGATAGGGTTAATTTTGGGTTATTGGATGAAAATTTAATGATTTGAATTAACTTAAATAATTATAGGGTTATTTCGTGATTTATAGGATATAGTTAAATCTAAATCAAAAATTTTAAATTAATAGCCCAAATTTCATTCTCACTCTCTCATTCTCTCATTTTGGCCAACCCTATATTTATATATTTAAGTTTTAAGAGTCTAAATTAGATTCAATTTACATAGCTGCCATTATCAATAACTATAGCATAGCCATAATTTACTCTTAACCTAATCAAATCATTAAAATTCAATGTAAGAGTTGAAATTTAACCCCCTCAGGCCTCATCTTCTTATCTTCTCATATTCCAGTCATTTTTATCTCTCTATACATGTGCGTGTCTTTATGCGTTTTAATTTCAATATCATTAGTTTGTTAAATGTAGGTTTAGTAGGGTTTTATGAATTTAATGATCCATTTAATTTCCAGGGGTTAAATATAGGTTAAGATCTAGAGGGAGGGAAATGGCATCTATAGATCACCTAGCTATATAATATAATAATTAATGCTATTGTTTAATGTCTCACTACCCCAAATTTAGCAGGGTCTTGCTACGGTGCACCAGCACAATAATGTGCACCGGTGCACCAAGGCCTATAATTGGAGCAATTTGCTCTGTCTATTGGGACTATTTGCTATTTTAATCTGTGTAGAGCATCTGTAGTTACTATCGTATTCACTGTCGGCTATTTCAACCTCTCGAGAGCACAGTTATAGGTCGCAAGTTCAAATCTAAGCAGTAAACCTATGACTGAGACTATAAATGCTCCAGAGAAACTGAAACAGTGAAGAGTGAGTACAGTAACGATTACAGATGCTCTACAGATGTTAAAATAGCAGATAGTGCGAACAAACAGAGCAATTGGCTCTGATATGGCTCTAATATAGCCTTTTGGTGCACCGTATGCACGGTAACGTTGGTGCACCATAACAAAATCCTATTTATTATTTTATTTAAAGTCATTTATAGAAAATACTAATATTATAAGACCTTTGAATGATGATAGTTTACATCTCGGACGTGGTCATAAAATTATTAAGTATAAAGATAAAAAACTTTTA
>JAUZJE010000122.1:0-1338 GCA_032886695.1 'Waltheria sp.' little leaf phytoplasma | reverse complement strand
AGGGTCTAATCCTGTAATGGCAGCGACTTCGGAAGCATTAATATATTTTTGACGGTGTTGGTACCATAATTTAGTACGTTGTGTTAAGTTTTTGATTCTCATTATCTTGGTTCTTTCTTAAAAATTTGTTCCATAATAATTTCTTTTTAATTTAGCTAAAGGGAAATGGGAACATGATTAACCTCCTTATTTGGTTAACATTACCTTACCCAAGTAAAGGTGGGAACAAAGACCCGTGAAAGGGTCTTAATTGGGTTATTTTTAATAATAATAATTATTTTTTAAAAATTAAATAATTTTAAAAAATGCTTTATACAATAAAATAACAATAGTCAAAAACACTATCATTATCGAAATAGAGTCTCCGCCGAGGCTCTATTTTCTTTACACTAAGAAATTTGTTTGAACTATAAAAGGTAAAAAAAATACCAAATAAAATGATTACAGAAAAGGTTTTTTTTAAAAAACTGACGTAAAATAATGGGGTTGATTTCACAAGCGGCATATAATTTGTGTGCATTATAGGCATTTCGCCAAGGGTCTTCCTGTTTAATTTGTTCCTGTAATTGGTTCGCACTTAAACGACCTAAATCATAAAAAACTTGTTCTAAAAGCGCTTTTTGTTCCGCGGTAAAAGAGGCATGGGTCATTCGGGAACTAAAATCAAAATAAGCTTGCTTTTGAAATTCTTGTTTTAAAGTTTCGGCATAAACCGCAGAAATAATAGGCCCATAAGGCCAGGCTTCAATTGGTTCTTCAAATAAAACTTGATTGTATTTCGCTAAAGAATAACCTTGAGCATAATAAAGTAATGCTTGGATTTTCATTTTATTTATTTTTTTCTCTTTAGTGATAAAAAACTGGGCAATATCAAAAACGTTGATTGGTTTATTATTGTTCATATTTAATACTCCTTTATAAAGTTTTTTGTTTAAAAACCTCGGAAGAGCCAGAGTTGATCACGAACTTCTCATTCTTTCTTAAAAATTTTTTTCCATAATAATAACAGGTATTTGCCTAAATAATAAAAAAACCGTAACAGGTGATAAAGCCCTTTCAGAATAAAATCCATTGAAGATAATAGATGGGGAAGAAATAATAAAATAATGGTTAATAAACCTAAATTTAACCATTGATTTTGATAAGTAAAGAAATAACTACTTAAAATATTAAGCCCATTATTTAACTTGGTTAACCAAGGATTAAATAGATGCCACATGATGATGGGGGTTCTTAGTAGTTAAATAACGATAAAATCGCACTACTATTCCTTGTTTTAAGCGGTTGATACTAAATTTCACAGTGAAAAGATAGAATTTAATAACATAATCAATAGTG
>JAUZJE010000121.1:0-1346 GCA_032886695.1 'Waltheria sp.' little leaf phytoplasma | reverse complement strand
CGACGGATAGAATTCTCATCTATCTTTTCGTTACTTACACCGGCATTCTCACTTCTAACCTCTCCACTACTGCTTCCGCTATAGCTTCTACGATGTTAGAACGCTTCCCCTACCACATGTTTCCTATCTAGTTTCCAAAGAAGTACATGTACATATACAGCTAATATTGTAAAATTACCCTCCTTTTCACTATTACACATTTACATTTAACCTTTCCAAGGACCATGTAAAAGTTGTGTCTAAATCTGTCTATAATTAATCAAAATTTATGAACATCTAATCATTGTTTGTGAATAAAACAAAACAAAAGTACACTACTTTTCACTCATCAATTTTGATATTTTATTCAGACAGAAGCTTATCGAGTATGGATCATCATTTTTGTAGCCTCTTTCCTGTTCATTTTCACCCATTATCAAGAATGATTATCACTATTATTATGTCTTGAAAGGTAAAACAAAATTCATTATTAAGAAGATAAATAAAAATTAAAATTTTACAACCAAAATATACATATATACTCCTCTCTAGAAACTCCCCAATTTAACACCCCACCCCAAAAAAAAAATAAAAAAAATAGCAAAACATGACTTCTCTAAAAACACAAATGAAAACAGATACTTTTTGCATTATTGCTGTAGTCATCGCAACCATCAAGATTGTGAGTAATCACCAATTATAATGGGTAATTTTTATATGCAAAATATCAATAATTTATTCATAATATTAAATTTGCACTATTTATTTATGTGATGGATAGGTGAAAGCATCCAATGCAGAAAATAACAAACCTGACAACTTGCAAAGATTTGTAACCTGACAGATTGTACAAAGTTTTAACCAAACTTCTTTTAAAGATTTGCCCAATTATTTGATTCTATATAGCTGCCAAATTTTGACAAGATAGGATCTAGCATAGCTAGGGAATGATATTACCTAACACATGCGGATAAAGCTATAAATAATAATTAAACTAATTAACAAATTAAGTTAGAGGCCCTCAAATTAATTAGTCACTTGCATATATATGTTGGAGACAAATTAACCAACGGTTTCTACAACATAAAATGATCAGTTCATTTGGCCTTGACCCGGCATGTAGGCTTGTGAATGGACAGCTATAAAGATTGTCGACGCAATTATATATATATCAAACCAAATTTGTGGTAGAATTGGACCCTAATCCAAAACCGGTCTGTTTAATTATATACATGATTTGTCTTGAAGGACCAAGTCTAGTCCATTTATCCACTATTGGGCTAGATATGGTTAATGAAGGCCCTACATTAGGGTAAATGCAAGTCAAAGGCCGAATGCACACTTTGGAAGGGTTTTGCGCCAATTAG
>JAUZJE010000120.1:0-1366 GCA_032886695.1 'Waltheria sp.' little leaf phytoplasma | reverse complement strand
ATCCTTTAGTTACTTTAGCTTTTAATGCAGATTTTGATGGAGATCAAATGGCTGTTTATGTTCCTATGAAAGTGTGAACCAAGTGGTTCGTGCACAATCTTTGCGTGATAGAAATTTTAGTTATAATAATTTTTCCACAATTTTTAGCTCATTAATCACTTGTCATTATTATTCATTAAAGATCACGAGAAGATGGTTATAGACCAATTAGCTCTCTCTCTGTGTATATATATGTCCACAGCCAAACCCATTCTTCAACACTCTGATTTCCACTTCTTCCACCCTCTTGAATCAGGAATGAAGATTATTTTTTTCATTGCACTAGTACTTGTCAATCTTCTTGATGCAGCAGCTTCTCATAATGACACTACCCTAGTGCAGCTGCAAAGGAAACGCAAAAGAGGGAATGCGCTGGCTTGGCCTCAGCCTCCAATGACGGCCAATTTTTATAAACTGGCCGTGCAATGGCCTCCGTCCTTCTTACTACTAGAAATCACTTGGTTTCCAATGAAAAAAACCAACGAAATTTTAGTTGTTGGAAATTTTCTGCAACTATTAAGTTGATGTGACAACTATTCCGTTGGTAAAGTTACTGCTAGAGCAGAAATATGACAAAGTTATAATTATTAGTTATTATTTAAGTTACCAACAACAATCTTTGTTGGTAAAAACATAAACCCAGGAGTCAAATTAAACAACCCATCACTCTCTCCCTTCTTTTCCCTCCCTTTAAACCATACAAATACAAATATTAGATCTTTTACTTTTAAATAATAATAAAAAATAAAATAATAGTATTTTAGAGAGGAAACCAAAAAAATTGATAAAGAAAAAAATTTAATTAGAAATTAACAAAAAAGAAAAATATAGATATTATATTTTGAAAATATATTTTAAACAATATAAAAAATTGAAATAACAAAAATATGAGCATCATAAATTCATAATGGACAATATAATATAAATATACTATAATAAATATAATTTAAATATAAAAATAATAATTTATAGTAAAAAGTAGGAAAAAAGGCTAAAAGTGAATGAATTTAATTTTAATTTTTTATATTTAGTAGTAATCTTAAATTTTAAAATATTAATTTACTTAAATATATTGATTAAATAAATATACAAATTTCAAATTATTCAAAAAATACTTATATAGTTCTAATTAAAGTATATTGTTGATCCATTAATTTAAGGTATATATATATATTAAATTTAAATTTTTTTGAATAGTGCATTAAATTTTTTTGATGAAATATTAATCCATTAATTTAAAAGATATATATATATATATAGTCATTTGAGTTTTAATTGTTGTCCTAATGGTTATATATATATATAATATTTGATGCAATTGTTGAAT
>JAUZJE010000119.1:0-1368 GCA_032886695.1 'Waltheria sp.' little leaf phytoplasma | reverse complement strand
CTTTCAACCACCCTCACAACCCGCCACAAACTCACCACCACAAGCAACCCGCCACCTTTCTTCTCCAACAGAGCTTCCAAAAGCAATGCCCCAACAACAACTACACCATCAACAACATACCCTGGCCGTCTAAAGAAGCCACCACCAAGCCCCACGGCTAGAGCCACCGACTTCGCCGAAAGCAACCCAAGGATGGCAATTCCTACCCAATGATACCAAGCTTTTCCTACGTCGGTTTGATTGTGAGAACAGGAAAGAAGAGTGGAAGATAGTTCAAGAATGGTGATGATAAGGTCGAGAAGAAGCAATGATAATGCAACAAAGTGAAGTTGGGTTGATTCTAAGAACTTGGCTAACCGATTTCGCCAGGGTGCTCTGCTTGATAAAGCTTGTTCCGATGTTGTTGGGTTGATAAACTGTTGCCATCTTTGCCTTCTGAGCCAGCTTTTAATGAGATATTGGATTGATACTTGAACAGATTCAATGGAGACAATAATATTATTGGACTGATCATGATGGGAGGGGCCATGATCAGAGCAATTAGTAGGGTTTGTATTCATTTTAAGTTTAATAAGGCTGATGATTAATACATCAATAGTTATACATATATAATTTGGTGTGGAAGAACAGTGGCAATAGTATGCTTGTATTAGAGGTTCGTAAATTGCAAGGAAGCTTTGAAGATTTGCATGCTTTAGGGTCACGTTGATAGGCTAGCTAGCCACCATGCTTTGTCTCAAGTATTAAACAATTAATCGGAGTAGCAAAAGTAGGGCGCTAGACTTTGCGGCTTTGCCTCCAAAATTCCAATGGCAATAATATATATGACCGCTTGTCCTGATGACAAGCCTACCTCAAATTATTCAGTAAAAGATCGAGGCGTCAAGTATTGATCACCCAACGAGCTAGACGACTTTCTAAGTAGTACTTTTCTTTCAAATTCTAATTGCCAAGATTTATTCTGCGCTTATAAGCGTGGTTACAATTGAATAAACTAATAAATTTATCAATAATAATATTAGAAATACTAGCTATATATTGGTTGTCTATATATTTTGCCGGAGAAGGGATATAAAACATTGAGAAAGAAGTTAAAAATTTAATGAAACATATCTATTAACGTCAGTACTTACATCATCACCATCAAATATCGGCCGGCAATGGCATCTTGGCCTTGTAGCCTGCCTTTTGAGGTTGCCATCATATATATAAATGTTTAGCAGTTAGCTAGCTAGCTTCAACATAGTAAATCATGAGTCGTTCTATTAAAAAAGGGTTTTTCGCTGATCATAATTTATTATCTAAAGTGATGCGACAAGAAAAACAAAAAATTAAAAAAACTATAAAAACTTATTCTCGTGATACTAG
>JAUZJE010000118.1:0-1377 GCA_032886695.1 'Waltheria sp.' little leaf phytoplasma | reverse complement strand
TTAATTAGGCTAAAACTAGCCCAATTAACAATAATTCAAATTAATACACCCGAGCACAATTTATTTAAACAGTTCTAAAAATAAATTAGAACACCGATTAATTCTTATAAGAGGTACAGGTTCTACAATACAAATTCTATAAATAAGATATATTTAATATATGAATAATTTATTTATATATTCTTTAAGTTTTAATAAAATTTAATTTTATTATAGTTTTTAATATTTTTGATATTTTTAATTTATAAATAAAAATTAAACTCCTACTTCTCTGCAACGCAAGGGCAATAATCTACTATATGTATGGAAAAAGTAATCAATGAAAAGTTATGAATTGTTTATATATAGCTATATATTATTGCTTTATTTTTTTTGAAAGAAATAAAGCCATTCCCAAAAGCAAAATCTTCTAAAAAGATTCCAATACTCCACAAAACAGAAAGAATATTATTGCTTTGCTTTGTATTGGATAAAATATTATTGCTTTGCTTTGTATTTGATAAATTTATTATTTATTATAAGGTATAAATATGTGTCAGCATTGAGTGGCGAGATAGGAAAAGAACAGAAAAAATGAGAGAGAAGATTTGAATTCTATTGAGAAAGGCAAAAGCCTCACAAAAAATAAAAAAAATGAGACAGAAGATTTGAATTATATTCAGAAAGGCAAAAGCCTCATAAAAAAGAATTCGGTGCAAAAAATTAGCATTATACTTTGGTTTTTAATTGTTCTTCATAGATATGTAAACATAAATGGACTTTTTTGAAAAGTAAAAAGTGTCAACTATAAATGGATTTTTTTCATTCTTATCTTGTGAATTGCCAACTCATCAATAATATTGGAAAAACTAATATGCTATTCTTGATTTTGGAAATTAATATGTTATGCTTAATTTGGGCATTGATTAAAAAAATTAATTTAAATTTGATTTAACCTTATTTTTTGAAAAAAAAATGATAAAATTAACTTTTCATCTAAGAAAAAATCTATTATGGATATTATTGAACCCTTTTATGAATAAAAATCTTTTCCCTATTATTAATTGGATATTAATTTCCATATAAGCCTATCTAATCTATCTATATAAGACCTCTCTTTGTTGATAATGTAGCACAATTAATATAACGCAACTAGTTAGGTTAAACAATACCCTTTCTTGTTAGTCATATATACTATCATGGCAATTCCCAAGCTGGCTCTTGTTTTCTTTGCATTGGCTTCAATTCTTGTGGTCAGTGAATGTAAGTCGCCTGATAAGTTGATCTTAATGATTATTAATCAATTATTTAGTTGTAATATTTTTGAGGGTGCAGTGTAATGGTACATAAAACTCTTCTTGAAAAGCAAGATTATTCGATTTATGATCTTTTTTAAGG
>JAUZJE010000117.1:0-1395 GCA_032886695.1 'Waltheria sp.' little leaf phytoplasma | reverse complement strand
TATTATGGGTTATAAAGGAAAAAGCAGAGTTCAATTTTCCTTAGTTTGGTTGCAATTTCCCCTTGCATAAGAAAAGGGGGGGACAAAACAGTACAATAACTGTCATATGCAGAAAATCATAAAATGTGCGACCAAGTACATAGCAACTCCATTTGAAAAAACTATTAAAGAAAAAAAAATGTGAAAAACTAATTGCTTATCAATGACAAGCAAAGACAAAGGAGAGGCGAACAACTAAAACAAACCTTGGAAATGGTTAGTGCAGGGCTCCATTGTTCTTTAAGTATATCCAAGCATATGCTTCCATTGCTATTAATATTTGGGTGGAACACTTTAGTCCTAAACGCAACCTGAACAAATAAAAAGATATAATTAAGTGGACCTATTTATTTTCTAATAAATAATCGATAATATTATTTCTCAAGTCTTAACTACAATTTGATTTCAAAAAGAAAAAAAGTCTCAATTACAATTTGGCAATAACCACAACTTAAAATAAAAGTTCACATGCATAACTGTTTAAAACGTGTTTGTTTGTGCATGCTGTCTATGTTTGCAATTTACAGGGCCTTCTTCTTCACCATACACTCAATGCAATCTATTGCTCCCTCCTTTCATTCAGTTTACTCCCTCCTAAGTCCTAACCCAACCCAATAACAGTTCTCTTCTAATCTAGCAAGAAAACAGCAAGCCAACAAATTCTATTCTCCCAAAAGATCCTGCTGATTGCTAGGGGGCTGATTAAAAGTTGCAATAGCACACACACCCCCTGGATTCACAGTCCTACTGAAGTAGAGCAATACATAAAGAGATCAATGCTATATTTTCTAAATGATGCTTACATAACCACATTTGACATTCGCATCAATCAATAACATATGAGAGGGTTTATGTTAGCCATAATCCACATCAAGTATTGCATCAGATTTCACAATTATCCCCACGTATCTTTCACTATACACACAGAGGAACAGTACCTTTGGGGGCTTAAAGGGGTAGTCAGGTGGGAAATGGATGGAGACTAGGAAGACTCCTCCGGCATACGGGCTATCAGCCGGACCCATAATCGTTGCTTGCCAATGAAACATGTCTTCAGCTACTGGGCCTGGTATGGATGGAGCAAAAATGAACAAGATTGATAAGCAGTCAGAGTAAAGCAAAGACTGTGAGATAGCAAAAAGAAAAACAGTCAAAATCGTATCTTTATTAACTGGGTAGCATTGCAGAGACGCCACTGGCAAGCAGTGGAGTAATTAAGGAAGGCAAGGGGGAATGGAGTTTTGGATTTAGAACCAAAAAATCATGTCACGATGCCATAAAACGTATCAAACAAAGATTTAAAGGAATTGATTACCTTGTCAAAATTGACTTAGAAGGTTACTTTGATACCATTAA
>JAUZJE010000116.1:0-1395 GCA_032886695.1 'Waltheria sp.' little leaf phytoplasma | reverse complement strand
TATGGTCGAGAAATTGTTGGCGGAGTTACCAGAGAAGGTGGGAATGGAGCCTAATTTGGTTTCTTATAACATTGTCATAAACTCCTTTTGTGAGATGGGGTCTTTGGATTCTGCTTTATCCGTGGTTGATACATTGGAGAGTAAGGGAATAGAGCCTGATCTTACTACCATCAACACGCTGCTTCTTGATGCCTTGTTTATGAAGGGTCGGATCGCTGATGGAGAGAAAATATGGGGATTAAGGGCAGAGAAGAATGTGGTTCCTAATATTAGGAGTTACAATTCCAAGTTAAGAGGGTTGGTTAATGCGCACAAGCTTTCAGAAGCTCTCGAGTTGTGGGAGGAAATGGGGAGTAAAGGAATCAAACCTGATGCTTACAGTTACAATGCTTTGATAAAAGGGTATTGCGATGCTGAGAATTTGGAGCAAGCCAAGAAGTGGTTCAGTGAACTGAAGAAGAGTGGCCTTTCGCCTGATTGGTTTACTTATGTAATACTTGTCCACTTGTATTGTAAGAAGTACGAGTTTGAAAAGGCAATTGAGCTTTGCAAGGAGGTCATCAATCGACGGGTCATGACTGGGGCCGCGATGTTTCGCACTGTGATAGATGCATTGGTTAAAGAGTCGAGGGTTGAAGAAGCTATACAACTCGTGGAATTCGCCAACCCCCACTTCCGTTACAAACTGAAACTTCCCTCCACTTAAAAGTAGAATGTAGAAGAGTTTAGGCTTCTTCATAAAACATATAGCGTTTGTCCTAGTTTATTTATCTCAAAAACCTTTGATTTCCATACATATATTTTGTATTTTATATATGGTGGAATAAATTGCTTCTTTTTGAGTATGTCTCTGGGTTTGATTTTGGATCAGTTTAAAGAAATAGTGATCCAGTAGAAGCACAATGAAAAATATAATGGATCTCAATGTCACCTCATTTGAATCCAACATTAATAAACTAATATGAAGCTCAGGCCTTTGACAGGGATAGGACTGTCCCAAGCCCAGTGGGGTTTGGAGTCCTTCCTTGCTCTCACTGATGAATGAAATCATTGTTTTTATTTATATAGAATATCCCACAAATATTTTGTCTACACATTTCTCTTCTTTTGTTAGTTAACAGTATACTGCATTCTAATTATTATTATTATTATTTTTTTAAATATCCATATGCTCCAAAGGAAATATCTTTTCTCTTTGCAATATATGTGGACAAAAATCAATTCCTCATCGTGTACTCCAACTCCACTGTAACAAGGTAGGCGCAAGTGAGATAGGTTTTATGGCCCATTTAGATAAAAAACACAGGTCTCTGCTAAACCGTAAGGTGATGTATAGGGGCTGATGCCTGCCCGGTGCTGGAAGATTAAGAGGAGATGTTCGGGCTTGCCCAAAGC
>JAUZJE010000115.1:0-1408 GCA_032886695.1 'Waltheria sp.' little leaf phytoplasma | reverse complement strand
CGGCGCCTTCGGTTCACGGACGATGCCACCGACATGGACGGTTACGACCTGCTTTTGGCCGCGGGTTCGCTCCAGTACCTCGACTACACCTTGGCGGAGGCGCTGGGGCGCCTCCATCGCAAGCCCCGCTATCTGTTGCTCAACTCGGTGCCGGTGCACCCGTCGCGCTCGTACTTCACCGTGCAGAACATGGGCGTGACGTGCTGCCCGTACCCCTCATTTTACTTCTACCTTGCTGAGCTTTTACAAACTTATGAAAGAAAGCAGTATTCATGTCACCCTCCTTGAGCCACTGCACCCCCAAGTAAAGAAACAACCAGAATAACTATGATCAAATAAACCAGTGTCCTGCAAACATTGTTGGAAATCAAGCATATCATTCGTTACCCTAGTTACTTCATGACCAGAGCTCTCATTTAACTGGGCAGTAACATTAAAATCCCCAGCCAATAGCCAAGGAGATTCACCAATAACCCCTTTCAATTCCAGTAAACTGTCCCACAACCTTTTCCTAACATCACCAAAATTACTAGCGTAAACTCCAGTAAAATAAAACAACTTAGAAGCAATAACAGCTTTAACAGTTATATACTGGTCCGAAGCACCAACTAATTCCACCCTATCCATATCTCTCCAAAGAATCCATACTCTACCATTAACAGCGTAAGCATAATTGTGCAACATCTCCCAACCTTGAAACCATCTATCTAAAACAGATTGCATTTTACTATTTTTAATTCTTGTTTCTACTAAGCAAACCATACTAACACCCAAATCTCTAATTCTTCTTACTACTTCTTTTTGCTTAATGGGGTCATTAAAACCCCTAGTGTTCCAAGTATGAACCTTCATTAAGTAGGATTTGAAGGATTACCTGAATCAGATGCAGAAGCATCTGAACCTCCTTTTTTCTTCTTTTTCTTTCTCTCTTTTGGCTTCATCTGCTCCATCATGTTTGCCATAGCAGTCGCAGCAGCCCTTTGAGGTTTAGGAAAATTCTGTGCGGCATTGTTACTCGAGTGAGAGACAGCCTGATCAATTTCTTTACCATCAACCACAGTGACAGTACCAATATTAGAACCACTCCCAGCTTCATTGGCTCCAGCATCCTCTGTAGCTAACACAGCAAATTTACCTCCAGAAGAACTTACTGAACCTCCTTGCCCAGTAACCACACCAACAACACCAACAGGCTCTGTGACTTGAGTACTCAAACTACCCAGCTCGACCTCTGAAACTATTTTTGCCTTTAGTTTCCTATCCTCCGGAATCACAACTGGTATTTTCAATTAACAGGTATTCCTCCTGCTCCGAAAGGTATTCCTCAAATTGAAGTTACTTTTGATATTGATGTAAATGGTATTGTTTCTGTTTCTGCTAAAGATTTAGGTACTAATCGTAAACATAG
>JAUZJE010000114.1:0-1420 GCA_032886695.1 'Waltheria sp.' little leaf phytoplasma | reverse complement strand
CATTGATGGAGATTTCTCATTTTTGGTCGTGACATGAATCCAGACACATCCACACTTGATTTTGAGATTTTAATTTTTCATTTTTCTTGTGCATTAACATCACCTTTTAATGCTCACCATTTCTTGTTTTGCTTCTTTTCATAGCTGTTATTGAATGTTGACACATCTCCTAAAAGTATTCATAGCTATCTTTAAACTTAATAAGACAATGATTTGTTTACTTAATATGTTAAACTCATATATGAGGTGAGGTCTGAACCTCAGCATGTATGATTGAATTGAGGTAAAAGCTCTAATTCATCATCAAAATTTAGTTAAAATATAAAATGTGATACCTCAAGTTTAAAAAAATCAACAATTATATGTTGACATGAGTAATAGAAGAATTACTTAAACCAATTACTTTGATACCAAATAAATTTTAAGGCCTCAAAGTGTTATTATACCTTAACATGCACCAATTTCTTGGCACCAAACTAATAATTTTCTAAATCATGTTCATGCTGATGCTATTATCCAATACAGATTAAGAAATTCTGACTTGGAATGACACATGCAACATCACCAAATAATTTCCCAGGTTCATGTTGTAACTGTGATCCCCTTGTTTACAGCACTTTAATCCAAGATATTATTCCAGAATGCAATAGGAAAGGGTTGCAAAATAGTCAGAAAAACAGCCATGGCTACATATCAGTCAAGATCTGGGAAAAAGAAAAAGTTGGAAAGACATTCAATTCCTCTGTTTGGAGGAAAAGGAAGGAAAAGAGAAAGGAAAGGAAAACAATTTCCTTCCTTTCTCCTTTCCTTCCTCCCTACCAAAGGAAAAGGTTAAAAGCTTGTGCATGCTTTTACATTAATTAAAGACAATAATTAAAATAAAAGACAATTAAAACACTTAAGCAATCCTATACCTGGGAGGCAAGGGTTTAAGGCCAGGGGCTTGACAAGATTTATCAAAGCATTTCATGGTGGTAGGATTGACTTGAACAAACAAATAGTTTCCAGCAAATAGATCACCAAAATAAGCCTGACTTTCTTTCAATCTCTTCATCACCTTGACAAGTGAAAGCCTAGCCAACTTAATCTTCCTCCTCATAAACCTTCTCAAGCTTGGGACTTTAAGCCTCAATCTCCTCTTCATATGCACCCTTTTAAGTCTGCACCAACTTCTTGATCTGCCATTATTCACTCTCTCTGCAACTTCATCAGCATCAAGCTCATCAACTTCATGTCTCAATCTTTGGTAAGAGAATTGGGTAGTTGCAGCCATCTCGATGGAACACACTTTGGTATATAAACTTTTTAATTTAAATTTCATTTTGAGATTTATCCCTTATTTGTTTTAAATATTGACCAGTATAGCTATTCGGATTATTGATAATTTCTTCTATATTACCTTTAGCTACGATATAACCGC
>JAUZJE010000113.1:0-1426 GCA_032886695.1 'Waltheria sp.' little leaf phytoplasma | reverse complement strand
AAGAAGTTTTATTTTTCAATAATTTTTGCATAGATTGTTGAAACAGAATTTCTATTTGAGTATCAATAGAAGCAGTAGCTTCATCTAAAATAACTATAGAAGGGGGCAAAACGGGTTAGAAGGAAGCTTATCAACTAAAAGTCACAAAAATGTAAGCACACAAAGAAAGAATCTTTTGGCTCAAATAATGAGGACCAATACATACTTTCACCTGGGTTCATTTAAGCAAAATGCTTAAATTGGGACCAGAAAGTAGATTAATCAATCGATTCTCCTTCATTGCTGACATAAATAAGTAAATTCTTTAATAAGTTTCATTATAGAATACTCTCTTCCTCTACAACTAAATTCTAGTTCAATCAATGAAACAAGAAACAAATACATATCAGTCATATGTCAGGATTTCCCATATCAAGATGGACTTCAACAACAAAAGTCGGCATATCATAAAATGAGCAACAGAGCCCCAGCATACAGAGCATTTCAGTACTCTATACATTCGAGTACATTCACTCCTCTTTAGCATGTTCCATTTTTCACTGAAATTGTATCTATTGGAGTTAGCTAACTTCATTTTCCTTTCTAAATGTTAACAATGTTGAACAACACAGAATCTGCCTACATTCATAAGCTAGTTATAGAAAACGAAAAGAAAAGACATGTTTCTTTTAGATGACTAGGACTTTTCAGTATCATTACAATCTAAACTTTGAACAAGTCGAATAATTATGACCGAAACAACTCTACTCCAAGCCGAATAAACATCAAAAGAAAAACATCAAATCAAAGAAAAGTTATACAATTTCAGCCTAGTTGACTCTTCACTCTTAAAAAAGAAAGATTTTGTACCTCAAAATATCTGCCATCAAGCTTCCTGATGCCATACCCCAATTGAACAGTCCCAAACGATTTGATCTCAGTGAGAACCCCATTTCTGCTATATACATGTCTTCCTATTCGAAGTACCAAGCTCATTAAATTCTCCTTGGAAACATGAGGCTTAAACAGAAGCATACAATCATAAGGCGGCATTTCTTTCACTCTGTCACTTCAAAACCAAACCCCAACCAACCCTGGAAAACAACAAAATTCAAGGATAAACTCAAGAAAGCAAACCAAACATTAACCAAAAAAAAAACAGTTTACTTTGATCAAATTAAGCAGCCTAATCATTGGTGAGAGTGAGTCAAACATAACAAGAATGTAAAAACAATGATAAATTTCTCATTTTTACTTGACAACAGTCCTAGATCAACACTGACATCATAAATAAATCAAAATGCAAAATCCCATTTTGAAATATGACATACTATTTAACTATGAAGAAAACCCAAACTAACAAATTCAAAGATAAATATAAAAAAGCCATCAAAAACAGTGATTCTTATGCTCTCTAGCTGAACCAGATAATGAAATACCCATTTAA
>JAUZJE010000112.1:0-1429 GCA_032886695.1 'Waltheria sp.' little leaf phytoplasma | reverse complement strand
ATCGATTTGTCTAGATTCAGGTCATTTAACATTCAAAGGCGGTAAAAAATACCAACAAAAAATATCTCAACATACAACCGTTCGTAGTTAAAACTCATTTTATTTTTCATTTATCGTTACATATTATTTAGGTTCATCAACATATTGATAATTCATCATTTGTTCCATTGAGATTAACACTCGAACCTATCCGAGTAGTTTATTCTAAAAAAGATGACAATGAGATTTGAATTTCAGATCACTCGATCAGAAAACATGTAATAACCAGTTGAGCCAAAAGCTTATGTACTCAAATTCATTGTTTTAATTGGGAAAAAAAATCTCCATGGAGATTTTAAGTTTTTGAGTTTTGATTAAAGACATGTAGCAGATAATTCTGCTTTTATTGTATTAATGGAAATAATCATCGTTATTGAGACACCTTTGAACTTGTAGAAAGAAGGGGTCAAGAGTTACATAATTCATGACATCATAATGACTAACAAACAGGGATTAAGGTGTCAAATAGCCACTATTTATCTATTTATTTTCTCTCTATATATATGAATTTGATAGAAGTTGGGACCGAAAGTCAAATAATTGTCTATTAAAAAATAGTTTGGCAAGTCCGATACGTTTGATTTCGGTGTGCTTTGAATAGTAAAATAGGTGTAATTTTAAAAATGTGTTCTCATGGGATAATAATAAATAAGTGTAATTTCAAAAAAAAGAAAAAAAAAGCAAATGCATCGATGTCTAACGCACCACACCGACGTTACAAAACGAAACCTCGGAACCTAAACAAAGCACATCTTTAAATTGGGATAGTAATTGGATATGTCTTGTAGTTTAAGTGTATGTATGCAATTTATGTAAAACCTTGGCTTTAATCCTGCCTGCCTGTTACCTATCATGCAAGGAAGACTTAATTTTTTAAAGTCAAATACTCTTTTAGATTCCTTCCCAGAGAAATTTGTTAATTGATCAGAGTGTACTGTTGTTTTAGGATTAAGTATCAATTAGATGATCTCTTCAGTTTTCAACCTTAGCAACCTTATTAATATTTAATAATTAAGAAACTAGTTTGCTTAAAAATTTTATGATCAAATATATATAATAGTAGGTAAAATGTGGGATATTAATTGTTGGTTTAGCTAACAATGAGAGGAGTCAAATTTGTTAATATATGCTTTTCCTTCCGATAATCAGTTTTAAGCATATTACATTATCTTACTCTTGAAATATAGTTTCTTAATAGATAAGGATACTCTCATTACCAGCTAAGCTAAAAACATGCATCGATGAGTTGGTTAACTGAAATTAAGTAATTGTAGCTACTCAAATGTTGGAATCTATGCAAAAAAACCCCCGCCCTACTAAAGCTGAAATTTCAGATGTTTTCAATGCGGTTCGAGAAGGCACAAGCGCTACTATGTTATCTGGCGAAAGT
>JAUZJE010000111.1:0-1440 GCA_032886695.1 'Waltheria sp.' little leaf phytoplasma | reverse complement strand
AAGATCTTGGGATGATATTCAGAAGCCCGCATCTTCATTTAAGTGTCAATGATTGTCTAAAGATGATATATGGATGCAAGTAAGGATCTCAGCTAGAATTGTGCTTAAATTTGAGAACCTAAAGTGAGTATCAAGGTGTAAGCATTACCATTCCCTATAAACATTGGTACAACTAAATCTTCGAAGCACTGATTTAACAGCTCAGAAATGCACTAGTAAAATTCAAGACAAAATTAAATAGCCCAACAACCCCATCCCACCTTATGCTGGCTCTATGTCAAATCAATTTCCAAGCAACAGAAACTATTTAATTACTTTCATATGTAGTGATATCCAGACAGCCAATGTAATTTTCAAGTACATTTAAACTTCAAACACAAGGCTTGCAGAAGCAAGGGAAAGCTCTACATCCCCAATAATACAAATCTACTAGTAAGAACTAGAACCACACAAACTTCATCAAAATCCTCAAGTTCCCTCAATCCAATCCTGTAAAACATGAAGGCTAGCATCATAATCGGTGGTATCAACAGAAAAGATGAAAACTTCACTATGATCCCTTGTAATAGCAACTTTCTGCGAGACCCCAATTTTTAATGAAAACTTGCAGAATTTGAGTCATACGTAATCTAGATATCCGAGGAGTAATTCAAAACCTGACTAATTCAAAACCTATCTTCTCAAAATCTGTGAACATATCGGCAATAAAGTCCCAGCATATGAGAACATATATAAGTCTTTCTCAATAACAGGCATACAAGATAGGCAACAATCTAGTTCTAACTTGCAATTTAATTTAGAGCATCATATCTCGCATTCAGCATTACGTAATTTCATCGAGCCACAATTCATTTCTT
The DNA here is from genome assembly GCA_032886695.1 of 'Waltheria sp.' little leaf phytoplasma. GTDB lineage: Bacteria > Bacillota_I > Bacilli_A > Acholeplasmatales > Acholeplasmataceae > Phytoplasma. Next base: position 583 of record JAUZJE010000111.1, on the reverse strand, counting down.
AATGACAAGTTTTAAATCAGTGAACTTCCATCACGATACCATCATTAAGAAAAACTACAGGGATTGAGGATCATCTGAACTAAGACTAAATAAAACTATGAGATAAACCCTTGCATTCTAAGTTACATAAAAAATTGGCCAAGATTTCTTCAAATGGTATGGTATCTTAATCCGTGCAAAAGTTTACAAATTCTCTCCCCCACTCTTTCTCTTATCTTAGTCTATTGTTGCAGTCATAAAGAAGTAACAATTCCCAAAGTAGACCCCTCAAAGTAAGCAAAGCAAAGAAGTTTGAACTATTACTTGAAATGGAAAAAGGGTTCACAAATTGTTGTACAAATAGCCTAAAAGTAGATGAGACAAGTAAAAAGCAGTGGAAAGGCATCTTAAACATAACAAGCAAAGCAACAATGGGAATTTCTTTAGAATTAAGCTAACTCATATACGAAAGCAACATTAAATGTGTAATACGAACTGCAGAATCAGTAGTATTTACATGTTGACCTCCGGCTCCACTACTACGAAAAACATCTATTCTTAAATCTTGTTCTTGAATGTCAACATTAATTTCTTCGTTAATTTC